>JAHJSQ010000059.1 GCA_018830325.1 Gammaproteobacteria bacterium | reverse complement strand
GTGTTAGAGGCTGTGCACAAACTCAACAACAGGCCAAGGAAGTGCCTGGGTTTTAAGACGCCTTACGAGGTGTTCCGGGAACTATCCGGCATGGACGCTGAAATATTGGTGGGTTATGCACTTATTACTTGAATTCACGAAACTTAATCTGATTAGCAAGATGCTTCAGCTAAACCAAAAAGGTTCGTCATGCTCGCAGGGATGCGGGCACCCAGTGCCATGGATGGCAAGCTTCGACCTATCCATGCAGTCTGGATTTCGGCAATCCCTGCCGAAATGACGACTTACGGAACGCGCCTTAGAATTAGCTGAAACAGCTTACTAATCAGGAAACTTAAAAAACCGCCATGAGGCGGCACGTCCCTTTGAGCGCCATTTTAGAGCGTCCGTAAGCCGCTGTACACAACGTAAGCGAGATTGGCTACTGCCAAACCGATCAGTGTAAAAATGGTAACTTGCATTCCCAGTATGCGATAACGAAGGCTTTCGGTCAGCAAGCCCCTTGCATGCAAGATGCGTCCCAATCGTGCCCTTCATAATAGAACTGCGGTCTGTAACCGCTGAACGCGGGGGACGATCGGCCACCGTGCTCAGGCGGAAGGAAGTAGATTTCTGCTTCTATATCGTGCGGCACCGGCATAGCTTCAGGACGCTCAACGACCAAGCTCAGGCGCGCCCGAAAGGAGGTAGCCTTTTGGGCGTCGACTGGAGCGCCTTGTTCGGTGTGATTGTCTGCCCCAAATAGTTGACGGAATGCAGAAACGTTTTGCCGGCCATTGAGACAAGGTATGCATGGCAGTTGCTGCAATAGTCATCTGAAAACTCTTCCGTAAATTCAAAGGTGAGCTTGGCTTCCTGAATACTTCCAAAATCGAACCCTTCAGATAAAAGCATTTCACCAAATCTTTGGTGCAGCGTCTGCAATGCAGTGCGAAGCGGTTCGATCTCGCGGAACTGATCCGGACTAGGATCATCCTTTATAATATCTATTTCAATTACTTCCAACCCTGCGCCCCTGCAGGCGCGCCGCAGATGCAGGGGGACGTAAGACAGGCCGCTCACGGCATGGTGTGCGATGCTATGGCATACGCTATTCAGGCGCTTCTGGCTCGACATTCCTTACACCGAACGCCCGCCATCATGCGCTTGTCGCACACATGGCCTTGTTATGTTGTGGCTACTCGTCATCTCTCAATCTTTCTTTTGCTGCTGAAATGGCTTCTTTCCAGCTCTCTGAAAATGGCTCAGCCAGCACCTTTTCAAGGACGCAGGTTAAATTCCAGAGAGCCCTTTTCTCAGCCTGATCTTGGATATCAAGCACATCTTTGGATGAGAACCTTGAAAGAAAATCAAAAAGGACTAAAGCTTCATCTTTCGTAAGCTCAACATTAACTACTTCCATGCCCCTCTCAAACAACATAACTATTGATTCCCAGGCAAATCTGCCCATACAAGTCGATATTACCGGTATTTTCAGGCACTTTTGCCTTGATATTTGAAAAACCGCGCATAGTTGCCTCGATAACTTGATATTAGCTGACAATCCAGGCAGGTTTGCCCGCCCATTAAATTGCCGCTGACTTTAGATGGTACTGTTTTCGAAGTCAAGTTCAAGTTCGCAAGCTAGACCGGTCGTGGCGTGCGAAGGATCATGCGTCTCAAGCATTATTCACTGCATACCGAACGTGCTTAACTGCGATTGAATAAAGTAATTCGTCAAGTTACATCGAATAACGGGAAGACAATCTTTATTTGAAAACAACGAAGCCAAAATCGAAGGCTATGTAAGCGGTAATCGTTGTCCCTGCTACCGGATGTACTTAAAAACTCAAAGCGAATTGTAGGGTACGCTGCGCGTACCTAATGTCGGCACAACTGAACACATGAGAGCACGTTAATCTACGGGCGGATCTCCTGCGGTACGCACAGCGTACCCTACAGTCTTTTCGGCATTCGCATACTAATAATTACAACTATTAACGCAAACATAGACAAAATCGAAGCATTTTTGACGCATCCGGCTACGCAACGCAATGTTGCCGGATCGACGCAGAATCAAGCAATGAACACTTTGGTGTTTTTGTACAAACAAGTTCTCGACAAACCGCTGGAAAAGCGTATCGATGCGATTCGTTCCGGTAAAAAACGGCACATTCCGGTCGTGTTGTCGGCGGATGAAGTGAAACAGGTATTGGCGCGCATGGAAGGCGTGCCTCAGTCGCGGCAAAGAACCTTTACGGCAGCGGATTACGGATTGCCGAGGCGGTCAGGCTCAGAGTTCAGTATCTCGATTTCGAATACAAACAGATTACAGGGCGTTCCGGCAAGGGCGACAAAGACCGGGTGAAGACCTTTTCCGAGACGTTGATGCCGCTGCCGCGCCATCGCCTTGATAAGGTCAATCTGATTCCAAGCAGGCAACGTCTCGAATTCCGCGTGTCGGCAATGAGGAAGGGTAATGGTTGACTCAACCATGACGGTCATGGGTTAACACTGCAGTCAACGGATCGAATAGTTCGAACAAACCCGATAAAGCGCGTCGACAGCCTCCCTGTCTCGGCTATAGCTGCAGACGACTTCGCGCTTGTGTTCATAGTAGCGCCCGGAATGTTGCTGGCCGGCCGGGTCGGTCGCGAGCCATACCGGGGTTTCGGCGCCATGATCCGGTGTTTCGTGGCCGCCGAATCCCAAATCGTTGCTCAATTTCGAATTGACGTCGCCCGGATGGCAGGCATTGACCGCAATTCGGTAAGGCAGCAGTCTTTCCGAGAAAGCCGCGCTCAGCATGCGGTCGGCCTGTTTTGACTGCCGGTAGGCGCTGTCGTTGTCGTAGCGCCTGCGGGTAAACTCCAAATCGTTCAAATCCAGGCCGCCGGCCCAGTAGCTCGCGACATTGACGACACGGGCAGGCGCCGACGCTTTCAATGTATCGGCGAACGCGTCGATCAACCGGAAATAACAGAGCACGTTGGTGGCGAACTGCATTTCGATGCCCTCGGATGTTTCCTGCCGGTTGCGCGGCGTGCAGGCGGCATTGTTGATCAAGGCATGCAGCGGACCGGTCCAGCGCTCCGCCAAACCAAGGATTTCGAGATGCTCGCTCAAGTCGGCGAGCTCGAAGCGAACTGCTACGTTCCCGGTGGCAGCGATGATTTCCCGCACCGCTCGTTGTGCTTTATCGCCATCGCGGCAAACCAATACGACTTCGGAATTCGGCTTTGCCGCCAGTTGCCGCGCAATGGCTTTGCCAATCGCCCCGGTGGCGCCGGTGACCAAATAAACCCGTACACCGGAACTTTGAGCGCTTGATGAATAAGAAGATGAAACCATGAAACCGCACTCCATCGAGGGATGTTTAGACCCGTATATTATCGTGTAACTGTCGTTTTCAATGAATCAATCCTCGTAACTATTCAGCGCATTTGGTCGATTTGGCGTCGGGCATTGATTTCTAAGGACGCGTAAATACGTCCCTGTAAGCTCTGACCGCAACGTCCTGTTGCAGGCAGCCTTATAAATCAATGCCCGACACCTTCTTATATATGACTTATGCTGAATAATTACCAATCCTCTTTCGTTGCCGCGACGACAACGAATGCACATTGACCCCGCCCTGCCCTTAGCGATTCGATCTCCCGAGTTTCGGGCAATGGGCGGGCGAGCGTCTGGCCCCAAGCGTCGATCGAGAAACCGGTTTCCAGCAGAAGTTGCTCTACTTCGTCAGCCGAAATGAATGTGGCTTCGCGGTAAAATACGCTCTCGTCCTGATGCGCCAAATAATCTTGACCCAAGGCACTTTCCCTATCGATAAATCCGATCACAAGGCGGCCGCCCGGTTTAAGAACTCGGTGAGCCTCGGCAAGCATTTTCACTGGGGAGTCTACAAAACAGATGGTCGTTACCACCAACGCGTAATCGAAGGTACCGACTTCGAAAGGCAGATTCTCGGCCACGCCTTCCACGACCTTTATGCCTCGCGCCGAAGCATGAAGCAACATCGCCGGGGAAGGATCGACGCCGACCTGTATCCCTAACGGCGCCGCGAAGCGACCACTGCCGACGCCTATCTCGACGCCGCAGCCTTCCCAAGGCACGAATGGCCGCAGCGCCAGCAATTCCGAGATATAAGCAGCCTCATGCTTGTCGAACCACGCCTCGTAACGTTGATGATGATCCTCGAACGGAGCTACTCTAGGCATGGCGCAACACCTGTTGACAACGGTCTTCTGCGATCCTATTCATGGCCGCCCCCGTGTCTGCCGCGATGCCCTTCCCCGCCGCCATGTCCACCGCGTCCGGATGATCCTTGCACACATCGCTGAAACGCCGGCAGGTGGCGCTGCTGCGATGCATCCCGAAGATTGCGGAACACGGTCAGAATATCCGGTCGTTCCGTGGCTTGAACTAACCGTTCGTAGATTTCGGCATTGGCGATTTCGGCGGCGACGCCTGCTTCGCAAGCTTCTTGCAGACTCGCATAACGCTCAACCTTTCCCAACCAGGGATTCTCGGGAATGGTTAACCCATAGCGAGAAAAAAGTGTGCAAATCGCGTCTATGTGTCGGCTTTCCGCATCTCGTATGTTGCCGAACGGCGACACATCGCCAAAGTCGGCAATGACTTGATCGTAGGTTGCCAAGGCCCGGTATTCATCATCCAACGCCTCGTTGAGGGCGGCGATTTCAGTTTCGGTGAGCGGGTTCATGGTTTACCCTCCAAGGTGAAAGAAAGCGACGGTAGCGATGCCCGCGAGCAACAGCAATATTTGGCGTAGCGATGTCAGCAGGCTAACCTGCCGGTGCAAGGCAGGTATTAGATCGGCCGTCGCGATATAGATGAAGCTGGCGGCAGAGATCGCCAAAATATAGGGCGCCGCCTCGCGTGTCTCGACCAGCCAAAAATAGGCGATCAAAGCACCGGGCAATGTGGCGACGGATGATAGCCCATTGAGCACCAAGGCCTTCACACGACTGTAGCCGTTGTCGAGCAGGATGGCGAAGTCGCCGACTTCCTGCGGGATCTCGTGCGCAATCACCGCCAATGCGGTAGTGACGCCCAATGGTATAGACGTAAGGAACGCTGCGGCGATCACCACGCCGTCCACGAAGTTATGGAAGGCATCGCCGATCAGAATCAACGGCGCGGCATGGCTATGTACTTCGCATCCGTTATTGTGGCAGTGACGCCAGATGACGAGTTTTTCCAAAACGAAAAAGCCGACCATGCCGGCCAAGACCGTCGCCATAACGGCGATCGCCGGAGCCTGTTTCAGCCCGGCGGGCAACATGCCGAGAAACGCCGCGCCAAGCAGCGTGCCGGTCGCGTAGCTGATCAAACAAGGAACCAGCACTCTACGAATGCCTTCCGGAAAGAACAAAAACAAGGCCGCGCCGGCAATAGCGCCGATACTGCCCAACAGACTGAACCCGATTATCCATAGCAGCATTCATAGTACCCCTCAACTGATTGAACTCTCGTTCCCATGCTCCTGCGTGGGAATGCATACCAAGGCTTAAGCACAACGTAATACTCTCAGCGCCCGTATCGGTTCCCACGGAGGACCGTGGGAACCAGGGAAAACAAGACCGCACCAGGAATAGCGTCTAAGCTTCCCAACAGACTGAATCTCATTATCCATAGCAGCATTCGTAGGTCCTCGATCGATTTAACGCAACATACCCAACACGATCATATCCGTGGCCTGCTCTGGGGAAAGCCCGTGCGCGATCAAGGTCTCCATTTGTTTCTTGTCGACCGTGCCGATAGCCGCTTCGTGGGTGATCTTCGCAAGCGGATGACTGACTTTGACGACCGGCGTCGATTGTCCGACCGCTTGGTCTTTGATGATTTCCATGCAATCCATGTGACCGCGCGAGCCTTCGGCGCGGCCCTCTGTGATGCCGACGATGTCCGCCCGGGCTTCGCCTTCCAACGCGACGCGGCTTTTGATCATGCTACGCGAGAACCGGCCGTTCAGACTGACTTCTTCGTTGATTTTGATCGAATCGTCGTCATGCCCGTAGACGCGGGAAACAATCTCGACGACCGCGTAATCGTCGGCCTGTATCGATTCATTCAAATCAAGCCACCCGACCCTGCCCGATGTCAACGAGAAATCCGCGCCGTAGCGCGCATGCTTGCCGACTTTGATCTGTGCTGTCGAGTTGACTTCGATGCCACCGGAAAGTCCATGAATATGACTATCGGTGAAATGGGCCTGTGCTCCGTCGCCGATCTCGATGAGCTTATGCATAGTGTGTTTGACGACTTGGGCATTCGCGAACAGGCCGTGCGAGATGAAATCGGCCTTGGCGCCCGGTTCGAGTACGACATGGACGCTAAAGTTTTGACTGCCGATGCCATGCAGCAGCGCGAAGCAAAGATGGACCGGATTCACGATGTGTGTGTCGCGGGCTATCCTGATGTCGACCTTCGTCGATTCACGGTTTTCATCGATCTTTATCGAAAGACCCGGAATCGACCGCCGGCTGAGCAGTGATTGCCCGTCCGCCGCGATATGCGCGGTTTCACGGTCGTCCAGGATACCGCGATCGATGCCGCTCGCGTTCAGTAACGGAATGAATCGATCAGTCAGCGGCATAGTCGCACTCCCGGCCGTTACAGACGACACAATGTCTGGCCTTGTAATTTTGGATGATTTTATCCGGCACGCCGGTCATGACGACTTTACCGCCGCACAACAATGAAGCCTTGTCGGCAATGCCGGCGACTTCTTCGCGATGCGTGATCAGCAGAATCGACGACCCGTTTTGTTGTATTCGTCTGATCACGGCCAGAATACTGCGGACCGAGACCAAATCGATGCCGGACACCGGCTCATCCAGAATGCAAAGCCGGGGCCGCAATGCCAGCATGGACGCCAGCTCGATGCGTTTTCTTTCACCCCCGCTCATCGACTTGTCCAACGGTCTGTCGAGATAGTCGTCGGGGTTCAGTCCGACTTGGGCCAAGCATTGTGATAAGTCCGCATGACCCCGGCCAATGCTCAAATAATCGCGCACCGATATGCCTTCGAACAAGGCCGGCTCTTGCCAGACCATCGAGATGCCTGCCTGGGCGCGTTCGTACATCGTCCAGGTGCCGACGTCCCGGCCGTCAAAGACGATTTGCCCGGAACTCAGCCGAAAACCCTCGCTGCCGATGATCAAGCGCGCCAGGGTGCTCTTGCCGGTGCCGTTCGTGCCGATCAGCGCATGCACATCCCCTTCGTCGATAGCGAAATCCAGACCGTCCAGAATGTTTTTCTGTCCCACCCTATAAACAGCTCGACGCAGCTCCAGCAAAGCCATACGTTTAAGACTCCGCTTCGACAGTCGCTTCGGAGACGGAAGGTAAACTTTCGGGTTCGTAGCGCTGATCGCGGCCGGTCAGCTCATCCATTTTTCTGAACATAGGACCGACCAGCGATTGCTCGATGCCGGTAAAATACAAGCGGCCGGCATTGACGACGACGAACACCGAACTGACATGATGCAGCAGCGCGGCAAAGATCGGATTGAGCAAGCCGAATGTCGCCAGCGCTAGGCCGACGCTGTTGAAAATGACGGCCCACAGATAATTTTGCCGGATGATGCCGCCCATTTTATGACCGAGCCGCAAGATCGTGACCAGATCCTGGGCATCGTGACCGAGAATGACGACATCCGATGAAATGATCGCCAGATTGACGTTCTTGTGCCCGCCGATCGCGATGCCGACATTGGCGGCAGCCAAAGATGGCGCGTCATTGACGCCATCGCCGACCATCGCCACTTTGCCCTGTTCCTGAAATCTTTTGACCAGCGCGGTTTTGTCCTCCGGCTTGCAATTGAAATAGTATTCGTCGGCGTTGATATAGTCGGCCACGCGATTGGCCTCCTGTTCTTCGTTATCGCCGGTCGCGAGCACGACCTTTTCGATGCCGCAGGCGCGGATCGTATCGGCCAAGCCCCGCATTTCCGACAGCATGATATCGCGAATGACGATGACGCCCTGGACTTCGCGGTCGACCGCCAGCCAGACAGCACGGCCGGTATAGTCGATAGCCGGCAATTCGATGTCCTGAAGGCTCAGCGTTTCGGCGCTGCCCATCAGAATTTCCCGGCCTTCGATCCGGGCCTTGATGCCGCGGCCCGGAAGGTCCTCGGCTTTCTCGACCGGCAGGAAGGCATTCAGACCTTGCTTTTTCGCATAATTGACGATCGAATGCGCGATCGGATGATCGAAACGCGATTCGATCGATGCGGCCAGTTCCAATAGACCCTGTGTCGGCAAGCCCATTTCGATGACCTGGCTGACTTCGGGTTCTGCCAACGTGACCGTGCCGGTTTTATCCAGAATCAGCGTTTTGATGTCCTGCATGTTTTCCAGCGGCTCGCCGCCACGGGCTAGAATATTCGAACGAGCCAGACGCCCGATATTGGCGGCGAACGCGGTCGGCGTCGCCAGCGCCCAGGCGCAGGGGCAAACCACCGCCAGTGCTGTCGCCATTAGATGTAGGCTGCCGGTAATGTAAAGCAGCAAAAAGGCATAGGCCGTGACCGACAACAGCAGAATCTGCACCGTGGTATCGGCGCGCCGCTGCAGATCGGATTTGTTCTCCAGACTGTTTTCGATTTCCTGAGTGATCACTGCGAGAAACGAATCGTCCCCGTTTTTATCGGCCTTGACCTGCAGCGGCGCGCTCAAATTCAGCGTACCCGATGTCACGCTGGCGCCAGTCTCCTTATATACCGGAAAAGGTTCGCCGGTAATCGTCGATTCGTCGATCGCCGAGGCGCCTTCGATGATGATTCCGTCGATCGGAACCATTGCGCCTTTCGGAATCAGCACCGTGGCGCCTAGCCGAATTTGGTTGATCGGCACTTCCACGATGTCGCCGTCCTGCAGCATCCGGGCTGTCTTTTTGCCCTCCTGAATCAGGCTTTCGATCTTTTCCCGGTTCTTACGGATGATCGTGAACGAGATATACAAGCCCAGGCCGATGAACCAGGCGACCATCGCCCCGCTCAACGGCGCCCCATCGATCAGCGTCACGGTCATGACCAAAACGATCAGCAGTTCCGCCGAAACCTTGCGCAAGAACAACACGCTTTTCAACAGGCTTTCGAGATAGAGCGCCAAACAGAACAGATAAAACGGAATGCCCAGCCAATACAAGACCGGCAAATCATAAAGTGCATCCAAGCCGAATAAGACCACCGGAATGACCGCCGCGATGACGCGCAGCAGCATAATGTCTTGGCGCGGACTGATCTTCAGCAGTTCCGCATCGATTTTGTCGAAATAAATTTTATCGATCATGTTTGTGCCTTTATCAAATGTAGGTCGGGTTAGCGTCAGCGTAACCCGACATCCTCTCGTTCTCACGCTCCTGTGTGTGGAAACGCATAACGAACTTAAATACAACGTGCCACACTTAAAGCCGGTATCGGTTCCCACGGAGGACCGTGGGAACCAGGAAATCATGTTTATGCCCTTTATCAGATTTAGGATATCCCTCTCGTTCCCACGCTCCCGCGTGGGAATGCATACCTGACTTAAATATGACGCTCTACTTCCAGAGCCCAGCATCGGTTCCCATAGAAGACTGTGGGAACACGGGAAGTCCTAGATCGAAGCTTGCCGGCGTTTCCCCCAATAACGAAACACCAACACAACCGCAACGGCGATCATTGCAATCCCGGCCAGCCAGGCCGCCGAGCTTTCCGGATGCTCGCTAAAAGTCGCCGACTGATAAAACAGCGTCGCGGTCAAATAAGCCAGCCCCGTGGACCAGAGTACCATGAACGACGACCAACCTAGACCGGATTCCCGGTAAGCGGCCGCCGAAGTCGCGATGCAAGGGAAATACAGCAAAATAAATAACAGATAGGCAAAAGCGCCGATCGTCCCGTCGAAATGCCGATGCAAGGCCTCAACAAACGGTTCTTGGCCGGCCGATTGATTGACCGGGTCGGCACCGAACATTTTTTTCAGCCCCATCGGGATGGTCATGAAGGCGCGTTCCACCGCATCGCCCAAGTCTAAGGACTGAACTTGTCGGGCGGAAGCCACTTGTCCGGTTTCTGCATAGATCGTTTTCAGCGTGCTGATGACGACGACTTTATGCAGGATACCGGTAAACAACGCAACCGTCGCCGGCCAATTATCTTCGTCGATACCCATCGACCCCAACGCCGGCGTCACCGAACGACCTGCGGCGCTGAGTACCGAATGTTCGATGTCGTTCGGTTTAAAACCGCCGTCCGTCCCGAGCGAACCGAGTATGTTCAAGAGCACGACCATCGTGATGATGATTTTTCCGACCCGCACGACGAATGTCTTAACCCGGGTCCAACTGTTAATCAATACATTTTTCAGCTTAGGAAAGTGATAATTCGGGATTTCCATCATCACCAGCGAAAATTCCTCTTTCAGAAACGTGTTCTTCAGCAGCAATGCGGTCAGCACGGCAAAGAACACGCCTATCGAATAAAGCACGAATACGATCAAGCCGCCGTGGTCCGGGAAAAAAGCCGCGGCGAACAAGGTAAATACGGCCAGCCGAGCGCCGCAGGTCATGAACGGATTCAATAGGATGCTCAGCAACCGGTCGCGCGGATTCTCCAAGGTCCGGGTCGCCAGCATCGCCGGCACGTTACAGCCGAAACCCAGAATCATCGGTACAAAGGCCTTGCCGGGCAGTCCCAGTACGCGCATCAAGCGGTCCATCGCAAACGTCGCGCGGGCCATGTAACCCGACTCCTCCAATACCGAAATGAACAGATACAGAAAACCGAGAATAGGAACGAACGCGGCCACTTCCCGTATTCCGTTGCCGACACCCTGGGCGATCAGCATGATCAACCATTGCGGACTGTCGAGCAGCATCAGGAAATGCCCCATGCCATCGACAAAAAGCGCCTGAGTCAAGTCATTGAAGAAAGGTTTAAAGGCCCGTCCTAGTTTGATCGTGAACGTGAACATCAAATACATCACGCCGAAGAAGATCGGAATGGCCAAGAAACGGTTCAATATCACATGATCGATCTTATCGGAAAGGTTCCTGCCCAGCTCGGACTGCCGCGTGAGCGTCTCATTGACCAATAGACCGATAAAACCGTAGCGGCTGTCCGCGATCAAAAGATCCGCCTCTTCGGCGGCTTGGTCTTCGATCGCCCGGCGCAGTTGTTTCGCGGTCTCGATCAGTAACGGATCGGCATGACCGAGCGCAAAAGCGTCTTGTTCCAGCAATTTGACGGCGAACCATCGCGCATCGCCGTAACGGTTGTCCAATTGCTGCTCTACCAGCGGCGTGAGTCGATCCAGCGCATCCCGAATCGCAAGCGGATAATCGATCACCGAATGCGACAAAACTCTATGCTCCACCGCTTGGTTGATCGACGCTTTCAAAGCCCTGACATCCTCGACTCGAGTCGCAACCAATGAAACCAACGGACATTCGAGGCGGCGGGCTATTTCGTCGCTATCGATCTTGATGTCGCGGCCGGTCGCGTCGTCCATGTTATTCAGCACCACCAGCAGCGGTAGCCGCATTTCCAGCAGTTGTGTCGTCAGATAGAGGTTATGTTCGAGATGCGATGTATCGACGATATTGATGATCAGGTCCGCCTGCCGCGAAAGAATGTAATCCCTGGCAATTTTTTCATCCAGCGCCGTGGCCGTAGCGCTCACATCCAACGCATAGATGCCGGGCAAATCGACAATTTTGACGGTTTTGTCATCGAAGCGATAAAAGCCGCTTTTGCGCTCGACGGTCACGCCAGCCCAATTGCCGACATGCTGACGGGCACCGGTCAAACCATTGAACAGCGTGGTTTTACCGCAGTTGGGGTTGCCGATGACGGCGACGGTGTATTCTTGTTTCTGCAAGACAGGTTTCGGGGCCGGCGGCACTTTGTCCAGACGCTCGATTCTCAAGCCGGCGACTTCGTCCGGGCGCACGCTGAGATCGGTACCGCGCACTCTGATTTCAATCGGGTCACCTAACGGTGCGATGCGCAAAATTTTGAATTCGGTGCCGGGTGTCAAACCCATCGCCAGCAGTTTCTGCCGGTAAGGCAAGAAGCTTTTGTCGTAACCCACGACGCGTCCGCAATCGCCCGCTTTCATATCCTTCAAATTCATTTGCATCGAAAGCCACCCTTGTTCCTTTTAAAACGCAAAAAACGCCAATGCCGTTGCTGAATCAGCAATCTCATCATAGCCGGTCTGCATTTGTTTTATCTTATATTCTAAAGTCTAGCAACTCGTCTTACTTACGAGAAAACATCAACTCTATCGATGCCGACAGTGAAACCCGAGTATTTTCCAGACCTCACAGCACTTCATACAGTTAATTTAGGCTATGCTCGCGTTAATAGTTGATACCCATTTGAACTCAAAGTCAGCAGAAACCAAAGGATATAGCTCTAAATAACTTGTCTTATTCAATATTGATCGGATTGTTGAAAGGAGGGTACGGTTGCTCAATTGACAGGTATCGGCGGCAGGGCAGATTTTTGCTCCTGCAAAATCTGCATTTACCCAGCATCTAAATTCCATAATCCATTATCTATGGTTAACTATCTTAGATAGTTTAGGTGCTGGGTTCATGCCATCCTTGGCAATCAGTCGTCCCAGTCAAGCCTTGTATGATTAATTTAATGAATTTTAGCCAGGAAATACTTTAAGCTTTAACGAGTTCATTGGGAGGTCGCTCAAGCCCGAGGACTGGATTAAACCAGAGCCTGTCTATAGATTGACCCCCGCCCTATTCACTTACATGGAGGTATTTACCCAGCACCTAAATTATCTATGTAATCAATCATGGCCAATAGGCTATGGAATTTAAGTGCTGGGTTTACGGCGTCCTGTCAGGCGAGTAATCGTACCCTCTTCCATGCTCAATGTATTGGAAAGCAATCATTGACTATTTCCTAATGGTTTATTTAGTAGGAAAGAAAACCGTTTCAACGTAATTATTCACATCCCCCCTATCGTTCCCACGCTCCAGCGTGGGAATGCAGCCCGAGACGCTCTAGCGTCTCGTACCGCTGAAGCGGTACTCAGGCATTCCCACGCAGAGCGTGGGAACGAGAATGGCCGGGGAACTGAATACTCACGTTTCAACTGCTAACATGAACATAGTTTTTTAAAGGGGATGCAAAGTTCCAGCTTATTTTAAATGTAGGGGTCTGAGTAATTGCAATGTATTAGACAGATTTCTTAATCGAACGGCCTTTTTTAAAAACGCCTAAACCCGCTAAAGCCGAACCGAAAAACCAAAAAGCCGCTGGTAATGGTACTGGGGTAGTACTAAATGTAATATTGTTTATTCCTAGATTCCAACTTGTTCCCAATATTATGCCAATCGAACTAGCTGTAATGTTAGGTTCGAAGGTGTAAGCTACGTCACCCGGCACGGTAAAGGGATTACCCAAAGGTGCGTAATCAATCAATATATTAGTTATATCGTTTCCATCAACAATACGTAAATCGCTTGCATTCCTCGATGTTTGAAGGTATCCACCAACTTCAAAGCTGCTAAGCGTAACATAATTGTTAGGATTAACAGCAGTCAATGTTATATTCAGAAGTCTTCCATTAGCATTAGCAAAAGCGGCGGTATTGAGATCTGCATAGCCGGCATTCCAAAGCAGAACATTCGAAGATTCCACGGTACCATCAGAATTTAAAGTTTGATAAAACACAGATACTTCCGGTGTGGAACCGAAACTCTCCGGAACCGCCGAGTAATTTGAAAAGGGTTGAAGTTCGTCGAAATTTATTGTACTTGCCTGACAATCGAAAAATGCGAAACCCAAGATTAACAAATAAATAATTTTATTTAGCATTACACTTACCATTGATGATTAGTGGTTAAAAAAGTCTAGCGCGAAACATAACTCGTAAAAGAATAAATGACTCAGGCTCATTCAACACTTTTATCAAGCTACACATGAATCAAAGCAAAATACATACCATATCTATAGATCGCTGATTTATATTATCTTTTAAGTAACCAACATTTTTCGATGTAAAAAATACTGACAATTGATTTTCGGTACTGGCAGTCATATCAAAAGCAACTCTAACGAGTCGGTCTTTACAGGCTAGCATTGCTGTTATTGCAACGCACATAAATCCCCCCCTTCATCCCTGCGTAATTTCATGGCTGCGGCTGCGACTTGTCCCCGCTTGGATTCTTAGCTTCAACAAACTGAAACATCTTGCTAAGCGCCTCAATACAGCTCTTGCGATAACGCTTAAATAAAGGCTTAAACAGCTCCAATTGAATGTTGAGGAAATGATCGATACGCCGCCAACGCACTTGGATTGCCGGTTACCCGCTTCCCTGCTTTTCATAACTGACCAGTTCATCGGCGGTTTGAAAATCGTAATATCAAAAGCAAGAACTAGCCTCTTATCGTTCGAACAAGGATTATCCCAACGCCTTCCGGTTTGCGTAACTGTATGTACAAGGCCGACTGAAGGATATGCAGTTTTTCATCGGCACTGGTCAGATTGTTTTCGGTAGCAATCATCCAAAAAATAGCTTAGATATTGATAAGTAATTAATCCCCAGACCACACATATAAGAAATAGAACGGATTTTTTAAATTTATATATTAGATAAAACAATTCTGAATTGTTAGTATGCCTGCAACTTCAATCCACGAAGGGCTCGTCAGGAATGATTTCACATTACCAAGCGTTTGCTATCGCTCGTATCGAGTAAAAACTTTGTAATTATTCACATCCCCCTATCGTTCCCATGCTCCAGCGTGGGAATGCAGCCCGAGACGCTCTAGCGTCTCGTACCGCTGGAGCGGTACTCAGGCGTTCCCACGCAGAGCGTGGGAACGAGAATGGCCGGGGAACTGAATACTCACAAAACTTTAGATTGTGCTGCATCTTACTAACACCGAATGAGACTCCATTAGGAACGGATGCAGCGATTCCCAACCACGGAGATTTACTTAAATGACCGCTTTATCGATTATTCTCGTCATCGCAGGCCCGGTTTCGCTGTTATTGTTGGGACTTGCGCCGTCAACGTGGGCCGAGCGTCAACCGTTAAAGATCGCTCGATCGACAGAAATCGCAGCGATTGCCGGTTTGTTTTCGGCAGTACTGGCCACTTGGTTTTACGCTGAACACGGTTTGATCGAACAAGGATTCGCCGGAATCGATGTTTACTTCGATGCACTCTCGGCGACGATGTTGATATTGGTTTCCTTCGTGAGCGTCATCGTCATTCGATATTCGCGTAATTATTTGGCTGGCGATCCCGGACAGGGACGCTTCATGAAGTGGCTGGCGCTGACGATAGGTGCCGTACTGACGCTGATCGTGTCGGGTAACTTGGTGTTGTTCACGCTAGCCTGGATGGCGACCAGCCTCAAACTCCATCAATTGCTCACTTTTTACTCAGACCGTCCGACAGCACTGATCGTCGCGCGCAAGAAATTCGTGATCAGCCGGATCGGCGATCTGTGTCTGATTCTGGCGATGGCGTTAATCTATCAGCGCTTCGGCAGTCTTCGTTTCGGAGAAATTTTCGCGGCGGCGGATCTCGTATCGACGACTTCTCAGTCTGTCGATGCTGGCAGCGAGTTATCGTGGATCGGCATCTTACTCGTGTTGGGGGCCTTGTTGAAATCCGCACAATTCCCATTCCACAGCTGGCTGCCTGAAGTCATGGAGACGCCGACACCGGTATCGGCATTGATGCACGCAGGCATCATCAACGCCGGCGGTTTTCTGATCGTCCGCATGAGCCATGTAATGATACTCGCGCCGTCCGCCTTACATCTACTCGCGGTCCTCGGAGCAATAACAGCCTTGTTCGGCGCTCTGTGCATGCTGACGCAAACCAGTGTCAAAAAGTCGTTGGCCTTCTCGACGGTCGGACAAATGGGCTTCATGATGCTGCAATGCGGTCTGGGAGCCTTCTCTTCGGCGATATTGCATATCGTCGCGCATTCCTTATACAAAGCGCATGCCTTCCTTTCCAGCGGCAGCATCGTCGATATCGCAAAGTCGTCGTGGGTTCCGCTCGTGCGCAAAAAACGCGATTCATGGCACTTGCTTAGCGGTTTCGTACTCGCACTGGTGTTGACATTTTCAGTGTCCACGTTGTTCGGCTTCACTTTTTCGAATCACCCGGGTGTTTTGATTCTGGGCGTCATTCTGCAGATAGCCTTGACTTATCTCCTCTGGAACGCGATCGAAATTCATATCGGCAAGCGCCTGTTCATAAGCGTCAGCATCATTGCCGTAGTCGTATCGCTCGTTTACTTCGCGCTGCAAGCCGCGTTTATCGAGTTGTTGCAAAATGCGCTGCCAACTGCAGAGCTGGCGAGCGGGGCTTTCGACATTGGACTGTTATTGTTCGTGTTGGCGTCGTTCATGTCGGTGTTATGGCTGCAAGTACGCTTCTCCAGCGACGACATTGGTTCAGGTTGGCAATCGGCTTACGTTCATTTTTATAACGGCCTTTATATCAGTAGCTTCGCGAACTTGTTGATTCGCCGCTATTGGCCTGCCAAGTCACCTCGTCATTCTTGATCGGAGCATGCTGCGATGAAAACTTTAAACATATTATCTCAAAAATCCGATATCGGCCTGAACGAATCCTTTAACGGGAAACAAGCGACCGTTCGTCCGCAAATCCTATCGGCGGCGGCAACCGCATGCTCATATGTGCCGCCGCTCTGGCCTTTGAAGCAGTTTGTTGCGGTCAACCCTTTCCTCGGATTGTTGCCGCAACATTTTTCTCAGGCCAATGCCTTCATGCGCCGGGCCGCGCATAAGGATTTACTGATGTCGGCGGATTTTTACTTGAATCAACTCGCCAACGGGCGTATCACCGATGCCGATCTGGCTAAAGCGTTGACCCTATTCGACAAGAACGGTGAATTCGGGTCGGTCGAAGACGTCAAGGCCCGCTTATGTTCGATTCCGAATGAGGCGCACGCCGGCAAGCATGCCATACATACGGTTGCCGATTTGATCGATTCGGAACTGGGGACCGACTGGACTGCATTCGTTATCGATGAAATTTCGAAATGGTGTGCGGCCTATTTCGACGAGGGTCAATCGTCCTGGCGCATGCCGTGGTGTTCGCTGCCGTTATTCGAAGCTTGGAAGCAGGCAGCGAGCATTGATCGCAATGCGGAAATTCACGGTATCAAAGGGTTTCGCGACTTCGTTCGCACGTTGCCGAACGAGCCATTGCAGGCAATCGATTTCGTATTGCGGAGTATTCGCGTTTCCGAAGCTAACCTGACGGATTTCTTTCACCGGCAATTGCTGACGGTTGGCGGGTGGAGCTCCTATATTCAATACCGAGCTCGGGAAGCCGGCATGCAAGGTCATGACGACGATACATTGCTGCATTTGCTTGCGATCAGACTGGTTTGGGACCGGGCTCTCCAAATGACCTACTACGAAAAATTACCGGCCTTGGATAATGTCATCGAGATCGAGCCGACCGAACCGGGCGTTTCGGAAAAATTGAGATTGCTGATGCAACAAGCTTATGAAATCGGTATTCAACAAAAACTTGTCGACAAATTTACGTCGCCCGACCAACTTAAAGCGCAACCTCTCCCTAAAGCCATTAAGAACAAAGCGGTTCAAGCCGTGTTCTGTATCGATGTCCGCTCCGAGGTTTACCGCAGAGCACTGGAGACCGCATCGCCAAGAATCGAGACCTTCGGCTTTGCAGGCTTTTTCGGCTTCCCAATCGAATATATACGCTTAGGTCATCAACACGGTGCCGCGCATTGCCCGGTCTTGTTAACGCCGAAATACCGCATCCGCGAAAGCCTTATCAATGCGACGGCCGAAGAATTAAGCGATGCCCTTAACAAGCGTTGGTCCATTAAACGCTTAAATAAAATATGGAAATCGTTCAAAACATCGGCCGTATCATGCTACTCCTATGTCGAAATCGCAGGATTGGCATTCGGAGTCAAACTGCTGACCGACAGTTTCGGTCTGACCCGAACCGTCACGAAGCCGGGCACCGAAGGCTTAAACGTAACTTCGGTGCTCCGTCTCGGTCCTCAAATCACTCGCCAACGCGGGCGCCTGGTAGCGACCGGCAAAGTCGTCGAAACCGGTCTGCGTTTGACCGATAAAGTCGAATTAGCCAAAAACGCCCTGCGCGGCATGAGTTTGACTTCGGATTTCGCTCGACTGGTTTTGCTGTGCGGACATGGTAGTACGACAGTCAACAATCCCTATGCCGCCGGCCTCGATTGCGGAGCATGCGGCGGCCATAGCGGCGAAGCGAATGCCCGCATTGCCGCGGCGGTGCTCAATGATGTATCGGTCAGAGCGGGCTTGGCAAGCGAAGGCATCGACATTCCGCACGATACTTGGTTTCTGGCTGGGCTTCATGACACGACGACCGACGAGCTGCGACTGTTCGATCTCGATTGTCTGCCTTCCGGATACGAAAAAGACATTGCCTGTCTTCAAGAATGGCTTTACGAGGCATCCGAATTGGCGAGAACCGAACGTTCTGTTCTATTGGGTATTCACGAGAACCATCCCCAAGAGATTAAACAGCATATTGAAGCACGGAGCCGAGATTGGTCGCAGGTACGTCCCGAATGGGGCCTGGCCGGTAATGCGGCCTTCATCGCTGCCCCTAGGGAAAGAACACGTCAGGTAAAGCTTAACGGAAGAGTCTTTTTGCATAATTACGATTTCAAACAAGACTCGGATGGTTCCATTTTAGAATTGATCATGACGGCGCCTTTGGTCGTCGCGAGCTGGATCAACCTGCAGTATTACGCATCGACGGTCGATAACCGTCTGTTCGGCTGCGGCAACAAGGTCCTTCACAACGTGGTCGGCACGATCGGCGTACTCGAAGGTAACGGCGGCGATCTGCGAGCCGGCTTGCCCTGGCAATCGCTGCATGACGGCTGCAAATTCGTGCATGAACCGGTCCGCTTGAGTGTCTTCATCGAGGCACCCAGATCGGCAATCGATGCGGTCATAGTCAAACACGAAACCGTCAGACATTTGACCGATAATCAATGGCTTCATTTGTTTAGTATCGAAAACGACGGCAATTCTTACTTCAGATACCTGGGACATAAAAAATGGCAATTGGAAAGCGACAACAGAAAAGAGGAAAACAATGCTTGATACAACTCAAATCATTATTGAAAATCAAAATCACCTAAATGTGGACGATCAATCAAGGATTTCGCTTTCAAATGCAAACCAGCATTTAGACTGGTTAGAATCAGAAGCGATATTCATTTTGCGGGAAGTTGCAGCCGAATTCAAAAACCCCGTGCTGCTTTTCTCCGGCGGCAAGGATTCGGCGGTATTGTTGCACCTGGCTTACAAAGCTTTTCATCCCGAGAAGATAGGATTCGTATTACTGCACATCGATACCGGCCATAACTACGGCGAAGTCATCGAATACCGCGACCGCATCGCACAATGCTACGACTCTATGTTGCATGTCCGTAGCGTCGAGGATTCGATCCGGCGCGGCACCGTGCGTTTACGTGATCCCCTCGAATCGCGTAACGCCCATCAATCGGTGACGCTGCTCGAAGCGATCGAAGAACTGGCGTTCGACGTCTGTTTGGGCGGAGCAAGACGCGACGAGGAAAAAGCTAGGGCCAAAGAGCGCGTCTTCAGTCTGCGCGACGAATTCGGCCAATGGGACCCGAAAAATCAACGCCCGGAGCTTTGGATGTTATTCAATACGCGGATTCGCCCCGGCGAGCACATGAGAGTCTTTCCTCTTTCGAATTGGACCGAGCTCGATATCTGGCAATATATCGAGCGTGAAGGTATCGAATTGCCGCCACTCTATTTCGCTCATGACCGCACCGTGGTCCGGCGCGGCGAGATCTTGGCGCCGGTGACCGAAATCACGCCACCGAAACCGGGCGAGACAACCGAAACGGTACGCTGCCGTTTCAGAACCGTCGGAGACATTTCATGCACCGCGCCGGTCGAATCGACAGCGGTCACGATAGACGAAATTATCGCCGAAATCCGATCGTGCAAAATCACCGAACGCGGCGCGACACGGCTTGACGATCGAGCCTCGGAGGCTGCGATGGAACAACGTAAAAAAGAAGGGTATTTCTGATGACCGCTCCATTGACTCCAAATCTTACTCCATCGGAAAGCGGCAACTCCGCAAAAAGCTTGCTGCGTTTCATTACCGCTGGCAGTGTCGACGACGGCAAAAGTTCGCTGATCGGACGACTGCTTTACGACACGCAAAGCATTCATAGCGACCAAATAACAGCGATACAACAGACATCCGCTAAACGCGGTTTGAGCGAACTGGATTTATCGTTGCTGACCGACGGCCTGCAAGCCGAACGCGAACAAGGCATCACGATCGATATCGCTTACCGTTATTTCAACACCGAACAGCGTAAATTCATCATCGGCGATGCGCCTGGACACGAGCAATATACGCGGAACATGGTCACGGCAGCATCGACGGCGGACCTAGCTATCTTATTGGTAGACGCGCGTAAGGGTGTCGTGACACAAACGCGTCGTCACACTTATCTGGCTCATTTGTTGGGAGTCAACGCGATCGTGCTGGCCGTCAATAAAATGGATCTGGTCGACTGGCGCCAAGACATCTATCAAACGATTCGGGATGATTATCTGGCATTTGCCGCCTCCCTTGGCATCGAGCAAATTTGTGCACTGCCGATTTGCGCATTGAAAGGCGACAACATCGTGCATGCTAGCCGATCGATGAATTGGTATGATGGCCCGACATTGATAGATCATTTAAATCGTGTTTCGGCACACCGCGATAGGTCAGAAAATCCGTTGCGTTTTCCGGTACAACGGGTCGCACGAGTAAAGCTCGGAAACGGTGCAGCAATAAAAAACAATGACTTAAACAAAGAGTTTCGCGGTTATCAGGGCACATTGGCATCAGGAATGCTGGTAGTTGGCGATGAAGTACTAGCATTGCCGTCCAGACTCGCGGCAAAAATAAAATCGGTTAAGCTTGCCAACCAATCTCTACCGCACGCGACTCCCGATCTCTCTGTCGTCGTTGAATTAGATAGAGAGATCGATATATCGCGAGGAGACATGCTGGTCGCTAAGAACGATCTGCCGGAGACGGTGCGTGAAATTCATGCCGATATTTGCTGGCTTTCCGAAGAGCCCCTGCACACCCGGCGCAAATATCTCATCAAGCATACGACGCGCACGGTCCGCTGCCTGTTTTCAGACTTGCATTATCGAGTGGATGTGAATACGTTGCAAAAACATCTAAAACCGAGCGACATCGTGATGAACGATATCGTCAGAGTCGAACTGAAGCTACAACAACCGCTGTTTGTCGATCATTATGCAGAAAATCGCGTTACCGGCAGTTTCATTATCATCGACGAAGCCACTCATGCCACTATTGCAGCAGGCGTGATCGTGTAATCCTAAATTCGGCAGTTCAACCATGAAGTAGATGAAGTAATAGTTCGTAGATTGAGACTTTTTATCTAATTTTTTGATATACAAATCTCCGTTCTGCCAATGCCGGTTCCGAAGAGGATGCGGTTGCTCGACCGACAGGCGTCGGCGGCAGGGACAGCCGCCGTCCAGCCTACAGGGACGTATTCACGGCGTCCTGTCGGGCGAGTGACCGCACCCTCCAGCACCAGAGAACTTTCATTTGCCGGGGCGATGGCCGGGCCTTTATTAACGTTACTGTGAAAGTTCACAGTTTTGCATTCCTTATCTAATTTTTCGATATGCAAAACGCTGCTGGCTGCGGAGAGAGTGCGGTTGCTTGATTGTCAGGTGTCGGCGGCAGGGCAGATTTTTGCTCCTCGGCAATTGCTCCTGCATTGCCCTAATACACGCCATCCATGGCGTAATGCAAAATCTGCATTCACCCAGCACCTAAATTCCATAATTCATTGTCTATGGTTAACTATCTTAGATTTAGGTGCTGGGTTTACGGCGTCCTTTGACGGATCCCCGGCACCGAATTTTGATCTGCGATGGGTATATAATCTATTTATCCGAAAACTGAAAATGAACCGCGATGTCTCTACAATCTGACCGTAACAAAATCGTCATCATGGGCGCCGCCGGACGTGACTTTCATAATTTCAATGTCGTCTACCGAAATGATCCCGGCAGTGAAGTTGTTGCATTTACCGCCGCGCAAATCCCGGATATCGCAGGGAAGCGCTACCCACCGGCATTAGCCGGCCCGTTTTATCCCGAAGGCATCCCTATCGTCGATGAAATCGAATTGGCAGACCTATGCCGAGAACAACACATCGAACAAGTGATTTTTGCTTACAGTGACGTCTCACACAGCCAAGTCATGCATCAAGCGTCGATCGCACTGGCCGGCGGAGCCGATTTTACCCTACTCGGCCCCAAGAGCACGCAATTGCAAGCTTCGGTCCCGGTCATCGCTTGCTGCGCGGTGCGCACCGGTTGCGGCAAGTCGCAAGTCACGCAATGGCTTTCGAAACTATTGAAATCCCGCGGTCTCAAAACCGCAGTAATCCGCCATCCTATGCCTTACGGCGACCTCGAAAAACAGGCCGTGCAACGTTTTACTAGTATGGCCGACCTCGCCCTTGCCGATTGCACGATCGAAGAGCGGGAAGAATACGAACCCCATTTGTCTCTCGGCAATACCGTGTTCGCCGGCATCGACTACGCCAAAATCCTCGCCATTGCCGAGCAAGAAGCCGACATCATTTTGTGGGACGGCGGCAATAATGACTTTTCGTTCATCCGTCCCGATTTGCTTATCGTATTGACCGACCCGCTAAGACCGAGCCATGAGACAGGCCATCATCCAGGCGAAGCCGTATTGCGTATGGCCGATATCGTGCTAATAAACAAAGCGAATTCGGCTACCGATGAGGCTATAGAATGCGTCTTTGAAACCGTCAGACAGATTCTTCCATCTGTGCCGGTTATTAAAACCTTTTCGAAAGTCACTCTCGATCAACCTGAACGAGTGAAAGGCAAGCGTGTCATCGTCGTCGAGGACGGTCCGAGCATTACGCACGGCGGCATGGCCTACGGCGCGGGTTTTATTGCTGCGATTCAAGTTCAGGCCGCCGAGATCGTCGATCCGAGAGAATTTGCATCCGAAAGGTTGACCGATATTTACCGTCAATATCCGCATATCGGCAAGGTGCTGCCGGCTGTCGGTTATCATCCTTCGCAATTAAAAGCATTACAACAAATCCTTGATGTCGCCGACATAGACCTCGTCATATCGGCCACGCCATGCGACTTATCGGCCTTGATCGCTATCGATAAACCCATTATACGCGCGCGTTATGAATTTATAGAAGATAACAATTCCGAATTAAGCCGACAAATCGAAACCTTCTTAAAAAACCATTTATAACGCTTGTTACGTTTGCACAATCAATTAACCGGTTCCGTTTTATTTTTTCGCCTTTATAATATCGACTAACTCGACACGTTTTCGACTTTCAAGCGAATTCTAAAAATATGAAAAAACCTAAATCGATACAGTTAAAAATCATCGAAAAGCCGGAAGATCTGATTCACAAAGCAAAACAAGCCGCTGAAAATTACGACTTACAGTTTTTAGGCGATATTGAGCAAGGCATCATAAAAGGCTTCGGCATAGAAGCCGACTATATGCTGCAGGAAGATATTTTGACGATTACGGTTTTTCGCAAGCCGATTTTGATTTCGTGGGCTACGGTTGAACAAAAAGTTCGAATGTTAGTGCAACATGGTTAAACTGAATGATAATTACGCAACTCTTGGATTCAAGCGATCGATTTACAACCCTTTAAGGGTTTATTAAAAAATAACTTCCCGATTATTCATCATTCCTACGCCCTGCGTGCGAATGCATCCCGGAATCGGGACGCATGGGAACAATAAACTTGTGTGGGATGTGCGCAAGGCGTGAGAAACATTTAGTAAAGTTATTTTTTACCGTATCCTAAATAACTTTGGTAGATCTTAAATCCCATGCACTAACCTAATAACTCGACATTCCGGCAAGAGTTCATACTAAGTGTAGGGTGCGCATCGCGCACCCTACACTACTCAATAGACACATCCCATACCTTTTATTCATAGACGGTTTTTCGATCAAAAGGGAGTAGTCAACTGAACCGCTTGCCGTTACGACAGAAATTCATGTCCTTTTTCTTTTGTCCTAAACTCGGCAGTTTAACCATGAAACACATAAAGTTCATAAAGTGCTTAAACGGCTTTTCCTAAAATTTTGAATATCCTTTTGGGGGAGCAAAAAAGAGTTGCATAGAAAAAAATAAGTCATTGAATTAACTTCTTATTCTTCATGATCTTCAATGCTGATGTCTAATATCTTTGCCTTCGACCATGAAAATCATGAATTCGGCAATATTGATACAATGATTACCGCAACGTTCGAGCGCTTTCATGATTTGCAGGATATCCAGGGCTCTGCCGATCAAGCGGGCATCCTGAAGCACGAAGGTCAATTGCCGGCGAATACCGTCTTGAAATTCTTGTCCGCAATCCCAGTCTCCCCTGATAAGCTCGTAAGCATCATCCAGATTACCGGTATCGAAAGCGTCGGTCGCTTTTCTGAGCATGCCGCGCGCCATTGTGCCCATCCTGACGATGTCCCTGAGTAACTGAGGATTCGGATCGCTGGTTTGCGGATCGAACATGTCGATGATCAATTTCGCTATTCTAACCGTCTCGTCGCCGATCCTTTCCAAGTCCACAACGATTTTCGAAATGGAAATCACTTTGCGCAGGTCATTAGCAACCGGACTGCGTTTAGCAAGAATCGACAGAACCTCGGCGTCGATTTTTAGCTCATATTCGTTAACCTCCCGATCCCGAGCCACCACTTTTTCGGCAATAGAGGCCTCGCCTTCATCGAGCGATGTCATGACCGTATCCAATTGATCGATGACCAAGCCGGCCATTTCCAGTACCAGATAATGTAAATGGCTGAGTTCGCCGTCGAACAGATGGAGCGTATGTTCTTTCATAGATTATGATCTTGGTTTAAATAATTAGCCGCTTCGGTTGGCTTATCCGAACCTTCCGGTAATGTAATCCTGTGTCAATTCGTGCAAAGGATTGGTAAATACATCGCTGGTCTTACCGACCTCGATCAATTTACCGAGATGGAAATAAGCCGTTCGCTGCGAGACTCGTGCGGCCTGTTGCATCGAATGGGTCACTATCGCAATCGTATAACGCTGTCTCAGTTCGTCGATCAATTGCTCGATTTTCGCGGTCGCAATCGGGTCCAATGCCGAACAAGGCTCGTCCATCAAAATTACTTCAGGCTCGACCGACAAAGTCCGGGCGATGCACAAGCGCTGTTGTTGTCCTCCTGACAAACCGGTACCTGGCTGGTCTAGCCGGTCTTTGACTTCGTCCCAGAGACCGGCCTTACGCAATGAAGACTCGACGATTTGATCCAATTCGGCTTTCGTCGAAGCCAGGCCATGGATTTTCGGGCCGTAAGCGATATTGTCGTAAATTGACTTCGGAAAGGGATTGGGTTTTTGAAACACCATACCGACTTGTGCGCGAAGCGGCACGACATCTAGATGCTTTGAATAAACATCGACATCATCGATCTTTATTTCGCCGCTCACCCGGCAACCTTCGACTGTATCGTTCATTCGGTTCAAACAACGTAAAAAAGTCGATTTGCCACAACCGGATGGGCCGATTAACGAAATGACTTCATTCGTGCCGATATCCAGGTTGATATCTTGTATCGCATGGTTTTCAGCGTAAAATACATTGACATTACGGCAAGTTATCCTTGGATTATCAGCATGTATCGACCCGACTGTCGCCCCCATCTCGCCTTGAAAATTCACAGGTTTAGCGGACATACTTTTATTTATAAGTGTTTTCATGCGAGAAACCGATTCCGGTTTTGATTGAGTTACAGTATTCATAATATTTAACTTCTATCCGATCGAAAAAGCACCTAACGTTCATGAAGGCCTGGCAATCACCCCGTAACTATTCACATCCCCCGGATGATAAAAGCTCTCGGGAGTTGAGGGTGCGGAGTGGGTTTGCGAAAATATCCGTATTGAAAAATGCTCACCAACGCCGCTCGAATCGCTTGCGTAAAAACACCGCAACTGCATTCATCGAAATCAAAAACGCCAATAAAACCATGATCGCCGCCGAAGTGCGTTCAACGAAAGCCCTTTCGGGACTATCCGCCCAAAGATATATTTGCACCGGCAACACAGTAGCCGAGTCGAAAATGCCTTTTGGTATATCGACTATGAAAGCAACCATGCCGATCATCAATAGCGGTGCGGTTTCGCCGAGTGCCTGGGCCATACCGATAATGGTACCGGTCAACATTCCCGGCAGTGCCAATGGCAAGACATGGTGAAAGACTGTTTGTAATTTTGATGCGCCCATGCCAAGCGCCGCTTCTCTAATCGAAGGAGGCACCGATTTTAGCGCGGCGCGTCCTGCAATGATGATGGTCGGCAAGGTCATCAAAGTCAGCACCAGTCCACCGACCAACGGCGCGCTACGCGGCAAACCGAAAAAATTAATGAACATCGCAAGGCCCAATAATCCGAATACAATCGACGGCACCGCTGCGAGATTATTGATATTGACTTCGATCAAATCAGTCCATTTATTGGTCGGAGCAAATTCTTCCAGATACACTGCGGTCGCGGCGCCGATCGGAAACGACAACACCAGCGTGACGAACAATGTATACATGGAGCCCATCAAGGCTCCGCGAATACCTGCCATCTCGGGAGCCCTAGAGTCTCCTGCAGTGAAAAAGAAAGTATTGAAGCGTTTCTTGATTAGGCCCTGTTCAAGCAATTTGTCGACCCAAGCCACTTGATGATCTTTCAAACGCCGCTCGCTTTCCGGAACACTGCGTTCGATATGGCCTTTCATCAACATATCGTAATCGTCGCTGGCAAGGAGCCACACCCTTTCGCTTCGGCCTATCACACTGGGGTCTTCCAGAACCCGGTCGCGTAATTGAAACATAGCTCCGCTACTAATCATCCGATTTAAATCACGTATTTGGCGGCGACCTTTAACTTCGGGAAAGACCTTAGTCAATGACTTTCTTATCAGGGAATTGTAATCGGCTCTCGATATCACCTTACTATCGCGCGTTTGATTCGGATCGATCACGGATTCTAAAAACTCGATATCCAGCGCGATCTGAGTCTGTTGAAATGCACCATATCCTTTGCCGATGATGCTAATAAATAGGATCAGCACAAAGACTAAACCTAAAACGATGCCGGTCAATCCATAAAAACGGAAACGGCGTTCGGCCGAACGCCTCTTCGCAATGCCTTTGCGAACTTTTTCCATGGTCGATAGAGAGTCCGTCCGATTATTCATATTGCTCCCGGTATTTTCTAACGATATGTAAAGCTATGACATTCAAAGCCAAAGTCACGACAAACAGCATCAGACCCAGCGCGAACGCAGACAGTGTTTTCGGACTGTCGAATTCCTGGTCACCAACCAATAACGTAACGATCTGGACGGTCACCGTCGTGACCGCTTCCAGCGGATTGGCCGTTAAGTTGGCCGCCAATCCCGCCGCCATGACCACAATCATCGTTTCGCCGATAGCCCTTGAAGCGGCTAACAGAATGCTGCCGACAATGCCCGGTAACGCGGCCGGTAAAATAATTTGTTTGATCGTTTCGGCTTGCGTGGCGCCCAGAGCATAAGCCGCATCGCGCAAAGACTGCGGCACAGCATTGATAACATCATCGGATAGCGAAGACACAAATGGAATGATCATGATGCCCATCACCAAGCCTGCAGCCAAGGCACTTTCCGATGACACGACCCAACCCCATAATTCTCCGGTTTCGCGAATAAATGGCGCGACTGTCAATGCGGCAAAAAAGCCGTAAACGACAGTCGGGATGCCCGCGAGAATTTCCAACGTCGGCTTGGCTGTGGACCGAAATTTAGAACCGGCGAATTCCGACAAATATATCGCTGACATCAACCCGATCGGCACCGCAACAATCAATGCGATGGACGAAATCAGCAAAGTGCCCGCGAATAACGGGACTGCGCCGAAGGCGCCGGACGAACCGACTTGGTCTGCGCGCAATGCCGTCTGAGGACTCCATTCCAAACCGAACAAAAAATCGAAAAACGGAACTTGCCTGAAAAATAATAACGATTCGAATACTACCGAAGCGACAATGCCGACGGTCGTGAATATTGCGATCGTCGAAGCTAATATCATGAGCCCGGTCATGATCTTTTCGACAACGTTACGGGCCCGGTAATCCTTGTTGATTTTTTTATGTGCCAACCAAATGCCGGTTAGAGAGCAGGTCAAAACTACGAGGGTCAGCGCGAAATTACTGATTTTGCGTAATCGGTTATAATGTTCGGCGGCTTCCACTATGAGCGGGTCGACTCGTTGACTAACCTGAAGGCCTGCGGCAACGTTCTTAATGTTGTTGAGCTGAAGATTTAGTTTACTGCTGGGCAGGCTTTTGATTTCTTCAGGCAGCGAAGCGACAGTTTGATGAGCCAGCCAAGTTGGTTCGAAAGATAGCCACACTAACATCAGAAACAAAGCAGGTATCAAGCCCCAAAGCGCAGTGTAATATCCGTAATACGCAGGCAAGGAATGCAATTCTCGGAGCGCGCCTTCGACAACGGTCACTGACCGCCTCTTGCCGATAAAATAAGCGAGAACGCTTAAAATCAGCAGCGTAAACAATAAATAAGGGGTTTGCATGTCTTTTGAAAAATCGATTACCGTCGTTAGTTAAATATGCAATCCGGTTTGGCAGTTAGCAGTTAGCAGTTAGCAGTTAGCAGTTAGCAGTTAGCAGTTAGCAGTTAGCAGTTAGCAAAATGATTCGGAATTAAAAGCACTTGTCAAGTTTTAATATCTGCTTTCTGCTAACCACTATCCCTTTACATCTCCAATTCCTTCAAATTCCGGACATCGTCGGCAAAGCGCTTTCGCTCATCCGCAGGCATCGGAATCAAGCCTTTATCCGTGAGATAACCTTCATCTCCCCAGGCTTTATCACTGGTAAACTCTTCAAGAAATTCCTTCAATCCGGGTATCATTTCGACATGCGCCTTTTTGACGTAGATATACATCGCTCTGGAAATTGGATAAGCACCGGAAGCAATTTCATCAAAATCCGGCTCGACTCCGTCGATCTTTAAACCGAATAATTTGTCGGTATTTTGATCTAGGAAACTAAAACCGAATATGCCCAAAGCATTCGGGTTGGTATCTAGTTTTTGCACGATCAAGTTATCGTTTTCGCCGGCTTCAACGTATGCGCCATCCTCTCGTATCGAATGACAGATCGTTTTATATGTGTTTTCATTATTGTCTTTCAGCGCCTTGATGAATGGAAAAGCTTGGCAACCGCCCTCCATCGCTAATTCCACAAACGCATCGCGAGTTCCGGAAGTCGGCGGCGGCCCCATAACTTCGATAGAGGAATCCGGTAATGAAGGATCGATTTGCCGCCAATGAGTATAAGGATTGGGAACGGTTTTTTCGGAACCGGAAGGGTCCGGAATTTCTTTCGCCAATGCCAAAAACAATTGTTTTAAGGTTAGTTCGAACGCTTTACCCTTATTAGAGCGGGCTAACGTAATACCGTCATAGCCGAGCTTTACCTCAACGATGTTTTTCACTCCATTTTTTTGACAGTCCTCAAATTCGGAGGACTTGATTCTGCGCGAAGAATTGGCGATATCGGGATGCCTTACCCCAACCCCTGCACAGAACAGTTTTAAACCGCCCCCGGAGCCAGTCGCTTCGACAATCGGCGCCTTGAATCTAGTCATTCTTCCGAAATTCTCTGCTACTACGGTGGTAAACGGATAAACGGTCGAAGATCCGACAATGACGATATTGTCGCGCACATTCCTAGCTGAAACCGGTAAGTGCATTATCAACAAGGCAAACGCTGTGAATGCTAATAAATTTTTGTTCATAATTTTTTCTAAAAAGATCGATTAGTGAGTATACCGGCAACTTTAATCACTCAATATGACAACAGCATGACAAATAATTGAATACTTGCTCGATTCAACGAGAACCCGATGATTCATCAAGTTGTCAAAAAACAAGGTTAAAGTTGATCGCCGTTTCGCTGTAACATTTTTATCGATGCTCAACCATGATTACGACCTATAAAGACCAGTATTCCCCGCCTGATAACGACTCCTATCGTGAAATTTTGTCTTTATTGCTTAAAGACATAACGGAAATTCGGCATAAAGTCGGCATTAATGCCGAGAAGCGCTTACAAAATTACACACAGTATTACCGGTCCGGCGTATTGACGAAAAGCGCATCGAACTTGTCACACTACCTGGCGCTTCGGCAATTCGATCTGCGCCACTTACAGGAAAGACTCGCCCAAGCGGGACTTTCCTCATTGGGCCGATCCGAATCGTCCGTCATCTCAACACTAGACACGGTAATCGATTTATTGCATAGAGTGCTCGATCCCGGCTATCAAGCAATCGATAAAAACCCCAGCGAACTCGGCTTCAACCGAGGTCAGCAACTGCTTGATCAACACACAATCGAATTGTTCGGTTCGCATTTCGAAAACAGCAAAGCTCATGTCATGGTCACGCTTGCAACGGAAGCGGCATGGGATTACAAGTTAATCAAAGCACTACTTATGAAAGGAATGACTTGCGCACGGATCAATTGCGCTCACGACGACCCCGTCATTTGGCAAGCTATGATCCGAAACATCCGACGCGCCGAGGTCGAAATCGGGAGGGGTTGCCGTATATTGATGGACTTGGCAGGACATAAAATAAGAACCGGACCTATCGAGCTCGGTCCCGCGATCTATCACATCAAGGTTAAGCGAGACGCTTATGGTAACGTCGTCGAACCTGGACGAATCGTATTGTTCGATGCGGCATGCTCGGGACCGTTACTCGAAGGCGAGGACACGCTGTTTCGAGTCGCCATTCCAACGGAATTATTTATGACTTTGGCCGCCGGACACCGCCTCGCTTTCGTCGATGCGCGCGGCAAGCAACGTATACTAACGATTGAAAAACCGCTATCGGAGTCGGCTTGGCTGGCTTGTTGCGGCCAACCGGCTTTTTTGGTCTCAGGATGCGATATCACTTGGATGCCGCCAATTTCCAAAAACGAGAATACCCTAGAGGCTGTTTATCGTTTGGGCGAATTCTTCGGTACTCCGAAAACGATCAAAATAGTCAAGGACGACCATTTATTGCTGACCGACCACGAAATCGACGGTGCACCGGCACAATACGACGAAAGTGGCGTGCCGATAAAACCGGCTCAAATCGGCTGTACACTGTCATCAGCGATTGAGAAATTACAAATTGGCCAAGCGGTTTGGATAGACGACGGCAAAGTAGGCGCGGTAGTTGACCAGTTAACCGAGACAGGCGTTTTACTTAAAATCACGCACGCTCGAAGCAATGGCGTCACGATACGAAGCGATAAAGGCATTAACTTTCCCGAAACCGAACTCGATTTACCGGCCTTGAGCGATAAAGACAGGGAGGACCTTGACTTTGCTTGCACGCATGCCGACATGATCGGCTTTTCGTTTGTCGAATCTCTTGCCGATATGGAATGTTTGATCGAAGAATTGGCGCAACGCGGTGCGACCGATTTACCGATCATCGCCAAGATCGAAACCAACCGAGCCGTTAGAAATCTGCCCGAGATCATCCTCGGCACGATAGGCCGGCACAGTCTCGGTATCATGATCGCTCGGGGCGATTTAGCGGTCGAATTGGGTAGCGCTCGGCTCGCCGAAATTCAAGAAGAATTACTATGGCTTTGCGAGGCCGCTCACGTACCGGTTATTTGGGCGACACAGGTCTTGGAAACCATCGCCAAAAAAGGCGCTAAATCGCGTCCAGAATTTACCGATGCTGCGATGGCGGTTCGTGCCGAATGCGTGATGTTGAATAAAGGCCCCTATATTCTCGATGCGCTGCAGGCTTTGATTAATGTCATGATAAGAATGCAAGAACATCAACGGAAAAAATTCCCCAGACTTAGGGCGTTACATTGGTAATCGGAATTCCGACGGTTTTAAGCCGCCATCGACGGCAGCCCTTGGCGTCGACGCATGTCTATCAGGCAACCGTAAACTCTTCCGGTGCACTTTCATTGTAAACATGGTAACAATGCTTTCGTGGGGAATTGCTGGAATGATAGTCTTGCAAGCAACATGTAAGTTTAATCGTTTATAGTTTGAAATTCTTTAAAGAGAAATTTCACTCCTACTTGTTTTACAGGATTCCGGTTTGGGTTCAGGAGAAACTATGCATTCAACCAACTCATTGGCTTCACCATTCCATATCTTTCTGCTAACCGCTCTCGCCTGCTTACCAACAACCCAAACGGCCAGTGCCGAAACGATGAGAACCGAAGAAGGCGATGCCGCGCTGAGCAGCGACGCCCCCCATATTCCCGAACCGATGGTCTTCGATTTGGTGCGGCCGCTCGGTGTCAGACAAGGCGATGCAGAAGTGAACGTGCTTACCGAACACTCGCTTCGTACCGGCAATACCGAATGGGCGCCGGAATTCGAATTCGGATTATTCGACGACTTTGCAATCGAATTCGAACTGCCTTTCGACAATTTAAGGTTAAGCGAATACAAACTGGGTCTGCAAGGCACTATCGGCACCGGATTTAATAATCATTTCATTCATGGTTGGCAAATGATCGGCTATCACGACCGCGATGCCGAAAAATATTCCGTCGATGCACTCTATTTGGCCGGTTACCGTTTTAATTCCGAGATCAGCAATTTTAATATGATCGGAGTGAGACGTGACGACATAGAACGCGACGGGCATTTCGTGGGATTATTCAATACCGCTTGGTTTTATGATTATTCCCAGGATTTAACTTTTGGCATTGAAATGAATAATGAATTTCGCGAGAAGTCCGACTGGACTTATCTTTTGATGCCGCAAATTCATTGGGATATCACCAATCATGCAACATTACAATTCGGCGTAGGCTTAAGCCAAGCCAACCGCAAAGAAACGAATTGGCTCGGTACTTGGCGAATGATTTATGCGTTCTGATCCCGAATATCGTGAACTTTTTTATACTTAGCGAGGTGTTGCTATCTTCATGGTAGAAGTTATGCATTGCTCGAATAACTTATGTCTAATGCTAGCAATGAGTACATGCCGGCATAACAACGTTTAGATGTAATAGTTTTAACCCGTTTACGTAATTCCTGATAGAGTTTGCCATAACTTTAATTGCAAACGCTCCCGTCAATACACCATGCAATCTACTTTGTTCATCCAATTATTAAGGCTCATCCGCTTAGCCGTATTCGGCATGATCATTCTGTTTGCCGCTGTCTATATATTGCAGCATTATCCGACATTATTCAGCCCGAAAAGCGCTGAACCGCGAGCCGTCACACCGCGCGGTACTCTCACCGAAGCGGAACAAACCACGATAGTAATTTTTGAAAAAGCCAGTCCCTCGGTCGTCAATATCAGCACGGTCGGCAAGCGCATCAACCCCTGGACGAGAGATGTCACACGCGTTCCTAGAGGCAGTGGCAGCGGTTTTTTTTGGGATGAGCGCGGTTTTATCGTGACCAATCATCATGTCTTGGCCGGCGCATCGGAAGCGTGGGTTCGCCTTCAAGACCAAAGCAACCTTCGCGCCTCGTTGGTTGGCACCAGTCCCGAGCATGATCTCGCCGTCCTTCGTATTTTGGTCCCTTTCGACAAAACCACGCCTATTCCTATCGGATCCAGCAAGGAGCTTAAAGTCGGGCAATCTGTCTTTGCAATCGGCAATCCATTCGGTTTGGATCATACGCTGACTACCGGAGTCATCTCGGCTCTCAACCGCTCGATAGCGGCTGCTCCAGGCCAAACCTACGATGACTTGATTCAAACCGACGCCGCCGTCAATCCCGGCAATTCCGGCGGACCCTTACTCGATAGCGCTGGACGATTAATCGGCATCAATACCGCTATTTTTAGTCCGTCCGGTGCCAGTGCCGGCATTGGCTTTGCCGTTCCGGTCGATACGATAAACCGAATCGTGCCGATGCTGATCGACAAGGGGCGCTATATCAGACCGGTCATCGGTATCGGTTCCGACAACCGTGTCAGCGCGATGATCACGCAAAATCTCGGGGTGAAAGGCTTGTTGATTTTGGAGGTCAAGCCGGGTTATCCAGCCGACAAGGCCGGACTGAAAGGCAGTACCATCGATGATGCCGGCAACATCATCCCCGGAGATATTATCCTTTCCGTAGAAAATAAACCGGTTCGAGACATGGAAACCTTATTGGATATATTGGACAAGTATAGCGCCGGCGATACAATTAAAATCGCAGTATGGCGAAACGGGGAAACCTTCGAGACACAGCTAACGTTACAATAAGCGAGACCATGCTCTAGCGCCTACTCCTTTTTGATCCGAAAACCGACTAATTTTCAGGATGTGCGGGGTGTATTTGGCGAGGATGACGGCAGGGACCGCTGTCGTCAAGCCCCCATGGAAGGGTTACCCAGCATCTAAATTCCAAAGCCTATTGGCTATGATTAACTATATGGGATCATTTAGGTGCTGGGTGAACGGCGCTCTTCGACGGACATATCCCGTAACCTGAACACGGCGAAATCTCTCAAACTAGGAATTGCTGGCCCAAGTCAGCATAATCGGGCATTTTGCAATATCGGTGATATGATAAACGCTTATTTCAGGACATCTTTTACCGAACGCAGATGAATTATTTCGCGGCTAATTCGCCTTTACGCTATATGATTCCCGGTCTTTTATTGGCTGGATTATTGCTGTTGGGCTACTGGATATTGAGTGAATTTTTATTATCGCTAACTTGGGCTTTCATCATTGCCTACGCAACTTGGCCGGCTTATCGGCGACTGCGCACTTTATTAAAAGGTAACGGCAATCTCAGTGCTTCGATCATGACCGGCATCATTGCCATGATCATTATCCTAGCAGTATTCGGACTTGCCACACTCCTTCAAGAAGAAATTAAAATCGCCTATCAAGCATTGGCATTTAATTTATTGCAAGGACCTTACGAATTACCTGACCCCATCAAACGCATCCCCTGGCTAGGCAACTATTTGCAAGATTGGCTGGATCGATTAATTAACGACCGGGCCAGCCTTACCGCCCAGATAACCAATTTGGCAACGCAATCGCTAGGCTATCTGGGTAAAATCATGGGGGGACTCGGTTATTACATCATCAAAATCGGGATAGTGGCGGTCACGCTATTTTTTTGCTTTAGAGATGGTGAAGATGTTATGAGGCAAATCAATAAAGGCTTAGTCCAATTTCTTGGCAAACATCAAGATATTTATCTGCACGCTATCGCCAATACCACTAGCGCAGTTGTTTACGGTTTGGTTCTTACCGCATTGGGTCAAGGAATTTTAGCCGGACTGGGTTTTCATATCGCCGATGTTCAAGCCCCTGCTCTATTCGGCGCTATTACTGCATTACTGGCGTTGGTACCGATGGTTGGAGCCGCTTTGGTTTGGATGCCGATCGGCATCACATTAATTTTTATCGACCGGGTCTCGGATGGTATCGGTGTGCTTCTATGGGGATCGTTAGTGGTCAGCACTATCGACAACGTTATCCGTCCGATTATCATCAGCGGTGCGGGTCGCGTTCCTTTTTTAGTCGTTTTTTTCGGAGTTCTCGGCGGCTTGGCTTCTTTCGGAGCGGTCGGGCTGTTTCTGGGCCCTATTATCTTAGCGGTATTATTGGCGGTATGGAGAGCCTGGCTGGAACAACAAAGCGAACAGCCGGATATCAGTAGCTAATCGCTTCTCTATACTTTTTTCAATTTTCATCAGACTGATCAACCTAAAATATCAGTTGAGCATTCTTAATCTCGCTCGCCATGAGCCTAGTCGAAGGCCGGGAGGGATTCAAGATGCTCACCCAATGGGTGGCGCTTGGAATCCGCTCATGCTTCGACAAGGTTATCCTGAGCGCTGCCAAAGAGCTCAGCACGAACGCATTCCAAGCGCTTCAACTGATCTTTTTAGGATCAATTAATATTTTGATGACAACAGCGCCTGCAGCCGCTCAGCACCGACCGGCTCTCGCATTTGCACAGGCACGATGGCCAGTCGCTCGGCATGATTTTGTCGAATCGAAGCCAATTGCCGTAGCTCTTCGTTCGCGAGTTGCCGCAGCAAGGCCGAGGTGGGCCGGGCCGCCGCCAGGCTATTGTTGACGACCCAGGCCCAGGGTTTGATGCCGGCCCTGCGCAGATCCTCCTGCAGGTTCGCCGCCTCGAGCACCGGGGTGGTTTCGGCCAATGTCGCGATCAACACCTTGGTTTGTTCGGGATCTTGAAGACGCATCATCGGCGTCGTGAACTGCAACGACTTACCTTCCATGTGACGGGCGATTTCACGATGATACGATCCGGTCGCATCCAGCAATAGCAGGGTATGCCCGGTCGGCGCGGTATCCATCACGACGAAATGCGTTTGAGCTTCGCGGATGATGCCTGAGAAGGCTTGAAATACCGCGATCTCCTCGGTGCACGGTGAACGCAGATCCTCTTCGAGTAGCGCACGGCCCTGAGCGTCCAGTTTTTTGCCCTTGGTCTCCAGGATATGTTGACGATAGCGTTCCGTTTCCGCTTGCGGATCGATACGGCTGACCGTCAGATTGTCCATCTCGCCGACCAGGGTTTCGGTCAAATGCGCCGCCGGGTCTGTCGTCGTTAGATGCACCCGATAACCGCGTTCGGCCAGCGCGATTGCGATCGCGGCGGACAGCGTGGTTTTGCCGACGCCGCCTTTGCCCATCAACATGATCAAACCGTGACCCGGTTGAGCCATCTCGTCGATCATCGCCTGCAACGAAGGCAGGTCGGGTAACCGATAGTCGCCGACGGACGCCTCGGCGGCCTGCTCGTCCTCATTGTATAACGAACGCAATGCCTTTAGACCAACCAGATTGCAAGGCAGCAAGCGGGTACGATCGAAAGTCAATTCGCGAAGTGGCTCAGGCAAGGACTCAAGCGCTTTCCGTTCGCGCTGAAAGATCGCCGCCGCCAACGGATCGTCGGTTTCAGACTCGGGCATAAGGCCGTTGATCACCAGATATTGATTACTCAGGCCGGTGTCGGCCAACTCGCCGCTGGTTCGCGCAACTTCTTGCAAGGTCGAGGATTGGGCGCGGGCCACCAGCACCAAGCGCGTGCGCGCCGGATCCGAAAGGACTGCGACGGCCTGTTGATAGCGTTGCTGCTGTTTTTCGAGTCCGGCCAATGGCCCCAGGCAGGAAGCGCCTTCTGGATTGCTTTCGATGAAACTGCCCCATGCGCCGGGCAATTGCAGCAGGCGAATCGTGTGTCCGGTCGGCGCGGTATCGAAAACGATATGATCGTAACGGCCGATCAGTTCGGCATCGGTCAGCAAAGCGGTGAATTCGTCGAAGGCGGCAATTTCGGTCGTGCAGGCACCGGACAATTGCTCTTCGATGCTGTTGACCGCCGATTCCGGCAATTTGCCGCGTATCGGGCCGACGATGCGCTCGCGATAGAGCGCGGCCGCCTGCGCCGGATCGATTTCCAATGCAGCGAGGTTGTCGACCTCGGGAATCGGCGTGATGCGATGGCCGATGACGGTATCAAAAACCTGTCCGACGTTGGACGCGGGGTCGGTGCTAACCAATAACACTTTCTTGCCGGCATCGGCCAGGCGCACTGCCGTGGCACATGACAAGGAGGTTTTACCGACGCCGCCTTTGCCGGTGAAGAATAAAAATGTCGGGAGCTGCTGTAAAAAATTCATGACCGGCAATCAACAACAACCCGTTTTACTGCAAGCGGAAGCGTCGGCCTTGCTTTCGGCAGGCGCGGCCTCGATCGCGCACCAGCGCGCCAGTTCTTCCCGGGAAGGATAGCGCCCGGCCAGCGCGATTTCACCGTCAACCAGCACCAGCGGCAGCCCCTGCTCGCCGGAGCGCACCAGAAAACCATTGACGACCTTGTTGTCGACAAACGCCATCGGCTGCTGGGACAGGTTATAGCGGACAATGTTTCCGCCTTGCTGTTTCAGCCAATCCACATCGGCCGAAAATGTCACCAAGGCTTCGTCCACATCGGCGCCGCATACGCCGGAGCTGCAGCACAACGCCGGGTCGAATATTTCGATTTTTTCCATAGTAATTCAGCCTTTTGAAATTGAAAATAAATTAAATTATGTCGGATTTACAGGCGACAAAATAAAATCTGCCTTACCGACTTGATTGCTTGACTGTCTCTTGGGAAAACCAGCCTTTCGTTTTTTTGCAAACACCGACCAAGGCGAGCATCAGCGGCACTTCGATCAAGACGCCGACGACGGTCGCAAGCGCCGCGCCTGACGACAAACCGAACAACATCACGGCGGTTGCGATCGCGACTTCGAAATGATTCGACGCGCCGATCAATGCCGAAGGTGCGGCGTTTTCATAACTGAAACCCCACAATTTCGCGCCCAGATAGGTAATCGCAAAGATCAATAGGGTCTGAATCGTCAACGGTATCGCAATCCATAAAATCGTCAACGGATTCGCGGTAATCACGTCGCCCTTGAACGAGAACAGCAAGACCAGCGTCAACAGCAACGCGATGATCGTGACCGGCGTCAACAGATGCAAGAATTTCTGCTCGAACCAAATCGGCCCTTTGCTGGCGATGATCCATTTGCGCGAATAGTAGCCGGCGAACAGCGGCAGCGCGACATAGATGCCGATCGACAGCAACAGCGCTTCCCAAGGCACAGGCAACTGACCGACACCGAGCAAATAGCCGCCGATCAGGCCATATAACACCAGCATCACCAACGAATTGATCGCGACCATGACCAGCGTGTGACCGGCATTGCCGCGCGCCAGATAGCCCCAGACCAGCACCATCGCGGTACAGGGCGCGACGCCCAACAAGATGCAGCCGGCCAGATAGCTGCGCCAAAGCGGTACTTCGAGCATTTTGATGCCGTCTTGCAAGACGACGATGCCGGAACCGTATTCGCTCCCGACCGGCAAATCCAGACCGAACGGCATCTTGACCAGATCGACCGCATCGGCGCCAATCAACTCGTAAAACAGTCCGCCCAGAAACAACGTAGCAATGCCGTACATCGTGAACGGCTTGATCGCCCAGTTGACGAACAATGTCAACGACACCGGCTTGACGCTCTTGCCGGCCTTGACGACTTCGGCGAAATCGATCTTGACCATGATCGGATACATCATGAAGAACAGACACACCGCGATCGGTACCGATACGACCGGCGCGTCGTTGACATCGATGCTCATGCCGTCGAGCGTCTTCGCGAATTCCGGCGCAAATGTGCCTAGCAGAATTCCGGCGACGATGCACAACGCCACCCACAGTGTCAGATAGCGCTCGAAAAAGCCTATATCGTGTGTTTTTTCGGTCATAACTCCTCCCCGCCGGCTCTCATGCCGACAATTGGCCGATTTCGTTGAGTTTCCGGGTCAATTCGTCGCGCGGAATCGTTTCCAATGGCAGTTCGAGCATGGTCTTGACTCGTAATTTCAGCGTCGCGAAGGTTTGCTCGAACGCGGCGATTTTCTCTTCCTCGCTGCCCTCGACATGGCCCGGATCGTACACGCCCCAATGCGCCCGCACCGCTTTGGTCAGATAGACCGGACAGGTTTCGCCGTGCGCGCTGTCGCAGACCGTGATCACGACATCCATCGGCTGATGCTCGAAATCTTCCCAGGACTGGCTTTGATAGCCCTCGGTCGGCAAGCCATGGCGTTTCAAAGTCGCCAGTGCGCCCTGGTTGATCCGTCCGATCGGGTGACTACCGGCCGAAAAGGCCCGGATGCGGCCCTGGCCGTGATGATTGAACAAGGCTTCGCCCATGACGCTACGGCAGGAGTTGCCGGTACATACAATCAGAATGTTTAGCATGTTGATCCTCAATGGTGGTTATTGAAAAAACTTTGCTCATCCGCAACAAGAAGAAGTACCTGCCTCGACTGGGCTGCACGCGAACGGATTTTCGCCGTCGGAAGCGGCTTTTGCGTCGTTGAAGGTAGGAATCTCGCTCAGCGAATGGAAAGATTCCCAGGCGATGCCTTGCGGGTCGGTGATCCAGTACTTGTCGGAGCGCGCATAACAGCAGGCTGCGCCTTCCTGGGCTTCGATCGGTATTTGGGTCGCGTCGAGATTTTGTTTGATCGCCGCCAGTTCCTGCTCGTTCTCAGCCTGTAAGCCTAGATGATCGAGACCGAGCTGTTGACTACGGTTAGAAATCGCGAAATTGACGCGCGGGTCGTCGAGCAGCCATTTCGCATAATCGTCGTGTTTTACGGTCGGCTCGGAGCCGAACAGCGTGCTGTAAAAGGAAATATTTTTTTCCAGATCATCGACCGACAGATGGACATGTAACCTTTTCATTTCAAGCCTCATATTAATAAGTTGATATACGAATAAGCATATATTTGAGCCAAAATTTTTAGCCGCAAACCGCCATGTCCGGACGGCAATCCATTTGCCGCAGGCGATCCAGATCGGCTCCGAAGGATTCGCTCGCTTGCACCGCCTTCAATACATCATCGAGCAGCGGATAGGCCCAGCTGGGCAAGTCCGGATTGATCCGGTAATAAACCCACTGTCCTTCGCGACTGTCGAGCAACAAACCGGATTGCCGCAACAAGGCCAAATGCCGCGAGATTTTCGGCTGCGACAAAGCCAAAGCCGCTGTCAATTCGCAGACGCAAAGCTTGCCTTCACGGTGCAGCAAGGTCACGCAGCGCAAGCGGGTGTCGTCGGCAAGACATTTGAAAAATTGAACCGGTGTCAGCATAGTGAACCTAGTATATATGAAAAAACATATATTGTATCAATCTAGCTTGTAAATATGTAAATTATCTGTTTTTACACGCATTGCAATCCCATGAGAACCAATATAGTAATCTACGATGAACTCATGACCGAAGCCCTCAAGGCAAGCGGCCTGACAACCAAAAGAGAAGTCGTGGAGCAAGGTCTTAAACTGATCGTTCAGCGCGGCAACCAACAAGCTATTCGCAAATTGAGAGGCCGACTCAAATGGGAGGGGGATCTGGACGAGATGCGAGGCGAAAATGATACCGGTCGATACCAGTGTCTGGATAGATTATTTCAACGGCGACATCAATGCTCAAACCGACGCATTGGATACCGCGCTAATCGAGGGCACAGTCGCGATTGCCGACCTGATCTTTCTGGAAATACTGCAAGGTTTCAAAAGCGATAAGGACTATCAGATAGCCAAAGAAAGATTGGCCTCGCTCGATCAATACTCCATATTCAATAGCGGCATGGTCGAAAAATGCGCGCAAAACTTTCGAACTTTACGCAAAAGAGGAATTACTATCAGAAAAACGAATGATGTCATCATTGCGACTTATTGTATCAAGCACCGACTTCCTCTTCTTTACATCGACCGTGATTTCGAACCTTTTGTGAAATATCTCGGCTTGACTGGTGAAGGTCGAAATTTTCAAGACTCTCATTGAAACAAGCGAACCGAGGTCATCCCTTATTCCAGCCTTGCTTAAAAACAAAAAACATTTTCAAGACAAACCAATCCTGGCGCTTAGTCAGTCAACCCTGGGCTACCCGCCGCAACACGAGCCCTGTTGTTGAATCGGCGGACATTTGACCGAGCCGTAAGAGCAAAACACGCAACAATCGCCTGGCTTCGGTTTGAGCAGCGTTCCGCAGGACTTACATTCGTAGAAGTACCAACAGGCATCGGTCGGCATCGTTTCCGTTTCGGCATGCCCGCAGTTTGGACAGGTGATCGTCGATTCGAGGATGACAGCACTCATTTCGGCTCCTTTTTGATTGAAGAAGGGTATCCGGCGGCTCCGGTCGCTTCGGTCAACTGTTCCGCCGCCGTCACGGTATCGTCGAATCGGACCGTCGCGGTTTTAGCAGCGTAATCGATCGAAACTTCTTGCACGCCGGAAACCTGTTCCAGCGCCTTTTTGACCGTAATCGGACAGACGGCGCAGTTCATGTTTTGTACATCGAGTGTTACGGTGCGCAACTCAGCCAGCGCAGGACCTACGGCAACCCCAAATGCAAAAATAAATAGTAGCATTCTGATCGTCATCGGTTTCTCCTCAATAGAATAGCGGCGCGAACCACGGAAACGCCAACAGTCCCAACATTGGGACGCTCACGATCCAAAAAATGAAACGCTGCTTGCGAACGACCGCCTCGTCGGCGCAGGACTTCTCGGGATCGCAGCCGCGGTCGATCACATAGAGTTTACGAAACGTCAACCCGATAAAAAGCAATGACAGCCCCATGAACAACGGGCGCGCCGGCTCGAAGGCCGTCAACGTTACCATCCAGGTCCCGCCAATGCCAAGGCTCAACAACAGCAAAGGACCGACACAGCACAGACTGGCCCCTAGTCCGGCCAGGACGCTCGCGATCAAAGTAAGTTTTGCGTTCATATTGAATACCTATTTTTCAACGAGGCTTGTATTATAGGCACCGTACCCAGGTACGGAGACAAGCCCATGACGCAAAAAAATTTTACGATCGGCGTGCTGGCGAATAAAGCCGGCGTGACGGTCGAAACGATACGCTTTTATCAACGGCGCGGTTTGCTTGCCGTGCCCGTCAAGCCGCTCAAAGGCGTTCGGCATTACACCAAAGGAGATGCGCAGCGCGTGCGATTTATCAAGGAAGGCCAGAAACTGGGCTTTACGCTCGATGAGATTACGGAATTATTGAGTCTCGAAGAAGACCACCACTGCCGGGAAGTCAAAGTAATCGCGCTTAAAAAGCTGGGTCTGATTCGTGAACGCATCGAAAGCTTGCGCATGATGGAATCGGCCTTGTCGAATTTGGTAGAGCGCTGCGCCGATAATAGAGACTCGGTAACCTGCCCGATAATCCAAAGCTTGTTGACAGGATCAGAGTAAGACAATTTTAGAAAAAATAACGAGAACCCAATGAACCCACTCATCGATCAAGGCCTTGCCACAGGCCTCATCGCGTTTGATACCGAACAAAAAAACATCGTCTATAAAACCCCAAACAAGCGCTTGCGCTACACTAACTGTGTTCTTATCTCAATAAGGTTTTTTATGCGCCGTTCGATGGACTTTATTCAACGGAATTTCATGTGCTTGAGGGCATTACGGTAAGTAGCGAGTTTTTAGCTTTGTTTCTGCGCTTGAACTGGTCGTTAACAAACCAAAGATTTAATGTCAGGCAATACCTTGCCCAGACTACAAACGGAAGATATTGAAGATTTGTTGATTCCGATTGTTGATAAATCAACTCAAAACCAAATTATTGAGGAATCCAATCGCCGAATGATCGAAGCCGAAAGTTTACGTCGTGAGGCTGAAACCGAACTAGAAGCCGCCAAACACCGCATTGAAGCCATGTCATTAGGAGAGGTTACATGACAGAAAAAGCCAATTTCAAAGTCGACCCCCGGTTGGCAAAACTGTTGGGGGAAAGCTACCGCTCTACCGAATATGCCTTAAAAGAACTGGTTGATAATGCTTGGGATGCCGAAGCCACCTTTATTTCTATCACTTTGCCGGAACCTATGACGCTTGACCCCATTGTGATTAAAGACAATGGAAACGGCATGACCGAACAGGAGTTACGCAGAGAATATTTAACCGTTGCCAATGATCGTCGTTCGCGTAAGGGTGATCGTACTCCGCGATTGAAGCGGCTGGTTAAAGGACGCAAAGGTATCGGTAAGTTTGCCGGTTTGATGGTGGCCGGTGTGATGGAGGTTAAAACTACGGCACGGAAAAGGCAGACCCAGGTTGTTATTTCTAAGGACATTTTGCTAAATGAAGAAAAAGATTTGGAGAAGATTAATTTGCCAATTTCGGTTTCCGAAATCGAGGATGGCGTTTCCGGTACAACGGTGATGCTCACAAGCCTGAATCAACGTTACGAATTTCCTCGGGCGGATAAGCTCAAAAGTATCTTGATGCTGGAATATGGCCGCGAGCACGACGTGTCAATTGTCGTCAATGGTGAAAACTTGAGTGTGGAGGATTTACCGGGTGAGCATTTTACCCATGACGAAACATTACCTGACGCAGGAACTATCCGGCTCAATTTTAAGATTTCTAACGGTACCAAACCCTTGAAGCAAGCAGGCATTGCAATCCGAGTCGGCGGCAAAATCGTTGGCAAACCGGGATTCTTTGGTTTGGAGGACGACCCTGAGATTCCACAAAAATTGCTTAAGAAATTGTATGGAGAAGTCGAGGCCGATGGATTGGAGGATAGCGATAGCGTGACAGCGGATTGGGGGCAGTAATAGAAAATAGCATGGCGTTTCAGACCATGAAGCCGGTAATTCAAACACATTTGAAAAATGCCGTTGAAAAAGTTTTCAAACGCGAGGTAACGCTACAGCGGGCAAGGATCCAGCAGCAAATTGATCGGCGCTTGGCGGAAATTCCGGAATATCGCCGTCAATTTGCTCAAAAGGCATTGGATAAAGTAATGAAGCGTTTTTTCGGTGAGCAAGATGAAAAAGTGGAAATTATTGTGTCGGTTGTCTTGGATGCGTTTGAGAAAGACGATTATTGGCAGGTTTTAAAACAAATTGAACAAAGCAGGGACTCCGATATTGAATCATTTGTTTCAGCATTAGCAGACTTTGGTTTACTTGATATGGCTTTGATGGCTAATCAAGCGCAAAGCCGACTGAAATTGCTCGATAGTTTGGAAGATCTGATTCGTAAGCCTAATACCCTTGAGATGGCTATTCATAAAGTCATAGAATCTAACTTATGGATATTGGGTTATGAATATTCGCTTATTGCGTCGAATAAAACTTTGGCCAGAACTATTGAGGAATACACCAATAATAAATTTGGCGGTCAACGAGCTAAAAAGCGCCCAGATTTGTTTCTTGCTCAGAACCTGAGAGGAAATCACCTACTTGTCGAATTTAAGGAACCTTCAAAGCCAATTACCCGAGACGACCAAAACCAAGCGGCTAAATATCGTGACGATTTGGAGCCAAAGTTTGGTGAAATTGAAATTCTGCTTTTGGGAAAATGTCGCAGCTCAACAAATTTAAGCCAAAATGATCCACCACGAATGAAGGTTTTTGGTTATGAACATCTAATAAGCTCCGCACGCACCCAACTGGATTGGTTGCTTAAAGAGTTGGGGGGGTAATTAAAATGACCATCGCCGACATCATCTACCAACACGTCAAAGCCCTGCCGCCCGCCAAGGCATTGGAGGTTTTACATTTCGTCGAGTTTCTGGAATCCCAACCCGACTCAATGCCGGAACCCAGAGCCAATGAGGCGTTGGCAGCTTTTCTTTACAGTCTGCCGGTCGGCCAATGTAGCGACCAAGAAATCAACACCAAATTTCAAGCGTTGCGCGACGAATGGGGTCAACCATGCAGGGTAAACGCATTAAAATAGTTAATATATTAATATGTTATCCAGTTACTTAGAATGCTTAATCAATTTGGTTTAACTTATGGTACCCTCCCTAGGCCCCGTTAGGCCGCGCCGAGCACTGGCGATTTTGCCGAGAATAGCCCGTTAGGGGAGCGGCAGGGATGCCGCTCGTTTTCGGAGGGCTAGGGATAGCCCTTCCGAAAACCCTCGGCAAAATCGTCAGCGCGCAGGATGC
>JAHJSQ010000157.1 GCA_018830325.1 Gammaproteobacteria bacterium | reverse complement strand
CTGTCGTCGCCGCATTTCAGCCAGATGACCATCGTTGCACGCGATGTCACCCAGGCCAACCGCTTCGACAGCGGCAACTACGACATGCACACCGTGAACGAAACCGGCCCCGATGCTGGCCGTTACTTGTTCACCGTGTATGAAACCGGCCAGGCCGGCATTCAGCGCACCGATCTGCGCACCATGCAGACCACGACGATCTGGGCAGCCCCTGCGCCACGTAGCCATGTGGCTTTCGACGCATCACTCTGGACACCTTGGGGGACTTTTATTACTGCCGAAGAGTCGTGGAGCGACCCGGCCGGCCCGACCAGCATGTACGGTCGCCTGTTCGAAGTGACCAATCCGCTGGCTGCACCCGCCGATATCGAAATCAAGCACCGCGACATTCTGCCGCGTGTATCGCACGAAGGTCTGGCGTTCGACAAGAAGAACAATCTGTACTTCATCGACGAGCGCAACGGCAGCCACATTTTCAAGTTCACCTCGGTCAATCCGAAAGCCACCAGCGGCGATGATTTCTTCGCGGCCGGTCAGACGTTCGTGCTGCGCGTGGGTGACGGCACAGTCAAGGAAGCCACTGGCGCCGCCACCTGGATTCCGCTGACCGACATGAACGGCGCTGCCCTGCCCGGCGCTGTGGTCGTAACCGATCCTAATGGTCTGACCGCGATTGATGGCCGTGCCACACCGAAACTGCCGGCCTTCCTTGGCACCGGTTTTGACCGTCCTGAAGATATGCAGATCAAGACCTTGCGTAACGGCAAGCAGATGCTGTTCGTGGCGACCACCACCAACCACAAAGTGTTCTCGATCGACCTGCGTAACGATACGGTCAAGCTGTTCGTCAGCCGTGATACCAAGGACATGGCCACCGGTCAGCCCGTTGGCAGCGCCTTCACGAACCCCGACAACCTGGCAATCGATGCCGATGGCAACATGTACATCGTGGAAGACCAGCCGGGTGGTATTGAGGACATCTGGTTCGTCAAGGACGAGAACAATGACGGCGTGGCCGAGGCCACCGGCAAGTGGGCCAGCCTGTCGACCGTCGGCGCGGAAAGCACCGGCCTCTACTTTGACCCATTCAAGCCCAACGTCGCCTACGTCAACGTGCAGCATCCCACCAGCAAGGTCGATCGCACCATCATGATCACCGCACCGTGCCCGAAGGATAAGCATGACCGCGATGACGACCGTCATGAAGGCCGCGACAAGGACTGAATGATCTGGTCCTGATCGAGCACGCTGTTCGCCGTCATCAGGTTTGACGAGCGAATGGACCAAGCCCCGCAGGTGAAAGCCGGTGGGGCTTTTTCATGGACGCCGATTTCGCTTGTATTACCATGGCTGCAGCACACTCACCACCAAGCCCATCTTTACGGGTTGAGCGAGGCGCTAACAAAAGAACGCTGACCGCTTTGGCCAGAACGATCCTTCATATTCTGCCGGAAACCGCGGCCTGTCCCTGATGGTCTCGAAGACGCAACCCAAGAACCGCCTGCTCGCGCGGACCGATGCCAGGGGACGCGCGCGCCTTGTTCTGCCGCATGCCGATGTCTGGCTGCTGTCGGCCGTCCACATGATCCCCGCGCCCGACAAGACGAAAGCGGACTGGGAAAGCTTCTGGGCCTCGCTCACCTTCGACACCGCCGACCGGCGCTGAACTCGGGACAGGATAAGCCCTGTCTCGCGAACCGGATTGAAGCGTGGGTGGTTTTCCTCGCACGTCAGCAGCACGATGGCGCCCGAGACGAACATGGCGGCGGCGGTGAACCAGAGTCCGCCTCGATGCCGCCGAACAGCGCCACCACGGCACGCGCTGGCCGAGCAACCTCAAGAGGTACCGCCGGACCGAGGATTTTCTGACAGGGTGTCTGGGTGGGCGCAGTTCGGGGTTCGACTTCTACGAGCTGGGCGCTTGGGCTTTTTAGGGTTGTGGTTTGCTGCAGTCTTCTTGCTTCGGTGAACAATCCCGAAGCCGACACCTTTAATTTAATCTGAGAGGGCGTTGCGGATGGCCGGAGTTCGGCCTGAGCCGCCGTTAGCCTTCTGAGCCAACCAGGTCTACTATGCGCTGCACATCAGTCGTTGGATCACGCAGTGACTGAAAATGGTGCTGACCCCGTTTATTACCTTGTCCAACTAAGCAGCAAGCCATGCCAAATATCCGCGCCATCGACATGATGTTTCTGGACGATCTGTTTGAGATGGGCGGAGGCTATGTTTTGAACTTCTCCAACTCTACTTTCTCGCGATTTTTCGCCGACGAGCTTAACGTCGATATCGATGATCCCATGTATGCCGAGCAGGGCGGATCAAAGGGTAAGCGTCTTCGATGCTTCCTGCAAAAAGTCGATGTCCCGACGGTAATCAGGACACTCAAGGCTTTATGGGAATACCGAGAAGCCATCAGGCAACGCGATGGAAAGCCTGAGACCGCCCAGAACGCGCAAGGCCGTCTGCTATCGCTGATTAATCGCCTCGAGGGCAAGCCTGATGCGCAGCCAGAGGGACAAGCGCCCAAGCCTGCGTTTGACCGTCCCAAGCTTATAGCCCTGCGCAATGACCTGATCGGATTCGTCCAGCTCACTCCTCAAGCGAGGGGCTACGCCTTCGAGAGCCTGCTGCGCGACCTGTTCAATGTCTTCGGACTTGAAGCCCGCGAGCCGTTCCGGCTCAAAGGCGAACAGATCGACGGGAGCTTCCTGCTACAAGGCGAAACTTATTTGGTGGAGGCCAAGTGGCAGGATGCCCAAACGGGTGTGGCGGACCTGCACACGTTCCACGGCAAGCTCGAACAAAAGGCCGCGTGGGCGCGAGGCCTGTTCGTCAGCAACAGCGGCTTTACCGAAGACGGGCTTATTGCGTTCGGCCGGGGCAAGCGCGTGGTGTGTATGGATGGACTCGACCTCTTCGAGACGTTGAGCCGCGAGCTGCCGCTCAATCATGTCCTCGAGAGAAAAGTGCGCCGGGCCGCCGAGACAGGTTTGCCGTTCGCGCGGGTACGCGATCTTTTTCCAACATAAACAACGAAGGTATCGATCATGGTCGGGCGCAAAGAACGAATGCAGTTGGAGCCCAAGGGTTCTACTGACCCGGCGACGGCACCGAAGAGATTGCTGGTGGGGCCAGGCAAAAAGGTCTTCATCCGAAAGTAGTTGGAGTCCCTCGGACTGACGCAGGCCTCCATTTATCCTTAGATCGACAAGGGCGCCGAGTTCATCAAGCGGACCTACGCCAGTCCGGAATCCGCGCCGTCGAACGAGCTAAAACCATGAGGGTGATTCGTGGATACAATCTAAGGGATGCCCACGTTCACTACAGATGATCAACTTTAATCCGGCGACGTTCGAACCTCACTTTCGCGCCCTTGTGGCTGACACCGAATCGGATTTCGAGCTGGACGAAATCGACGATGCGCTTCAGCAGGCAACTCAGAAATCCGATGATGCGAGGGCTTGTGCGTATCTCGCTGCTGAAATTCTCTCTAGCGCTGACCGTCCGTGGTCCCTTGCCTATGCTTTAAACACCGCTGTCGGTGCCAGCTGTATGGCGGGCGATACAGAGCGCGTTCGGCAATATCTTAAACAACTTGTCGATCTGACGATTGAGACGGGCACCGGTCTGGCTGCCCTATCAGCGGCGGAGAACGTGCGTCGTCTGCTGCCGGGCAACGCCAAGGCAGACTATGTGCCCAACATTTTGTACGAGGTGGTTCGGCTGTACCGGCACCTCGGAAATTTTGAGAAGGCCATCGAGAACCTAATTGTCGCTGCGTACCTCTTCGCCGACTTCGGTGCATTTCAGCCCGCCTATCACTCCCTCAGCGAAGCGGAGGACTTGGCACGCGACAACCAGCTTGTTCAAGAGTACGCGAACGTGGTGTCAGCGTGCTATTCCGTGTGTTTGTTGGAGCGTGACCATGCCCACGCCGAGAGTATGTGGCCGACGTTGAAGCAGAAATACGTCGAGCTTGGGAAGCCAGTCCCAACACATTTGGCCGCAAATCGCGCGACGCTCTTGCTCCAGAGTGGAGATCACTTAGCTGCTCGTGAAGCCTTCGAGGAGGTGCTTTCAGACATAGAGCCCGACGATGAATTCGATGAAGAGCGCTCAAAAATCCTGATTAACCTGTCGGCATGCCTGCGCGAACTTGGTGAGCATGCGCTATCCGATGCCCGGATGGAAGCGGCGCGTCGACTGTTGTCGACATTCGAAGACGTTGACCCCGAGCACCTGCTTGAGGCCGAGTTGATCGCCGCGAATAATGCCGTTGCTAAAGGCGACCTGGCTGACGCTGCTTTGTGCCTCAATCGCGCGGTCAAGAGGTTGGACGCTGGTATTGGCCTCGTTGAGAAGCTCCACTACCGACGTGGACTCCGAGAGCGATACGTCCCGCGAATCGAGCGGCTGCTCGCTAGCCTAACAGCGAGTGGTAGTGCCGCCGATGTTATCCCGGTAATCGCAGCGACGCGAGCAAATCGCGTGTCCGACTGGCTTCACTTCCTGGAATGGGCAGAGACGCTTGCTGCCAAGCTTTCACCGGAGGAGAAAGCAGAACTCGATTACCTAATCAATCACCTCGCGCAGCACGGGTCACCGCATCTCTTCGGCTATCTGGAGAAGTACGACGACCCGATGTCGGCAATTCGAAAGCCTGACCCGTGGCGCGATATCGCGGAATATGGCGACAAGGTAAGCGCTCGCCACGGTGTCGGTCGCCCCTTCCAAGGAGCAACCTCAGAACGCAGCGCGGAGACCATCGTCGAAAGGCTAAACGAGGGATATGCGCTCCTCGTTAACATGGTCGCCGCCGGCCACAAGATGCTGTTGCTCATCGGCGATCGCTACGTCTTCTGCGACCTCCCTCAAGCGGAAACCAAGGCATTTTTCGAGGCTTTGCTACGGCATCGCCAAGAACCGCATCAAACCAAGGCACTCGACCTAGCAATTGGAGCGTATCAGACGGCATTGCTGCGTTCACTTGCCCCCGTTCTGGGCGAACTCGCTGTGGAGAGTTGCAAGGGTGTCATCTTCATCCCTGACGGTTGGAACTTGACCCCAATCAATCTGGCGATGGTCGGTGATCCGAAGATCCGAGCACGGATGGCAGCTGGCGAGTTCGAAGTTCGCACGTGTATCGCTCTCTATCCCGCGAAGCGCCAGGCTGGTTCTCCTGAGTCATGCCTTGGGATCATCGAAAGCGATTCAGACCTGCAGTACGCCAAGAGGGACGTCGAGGGATTCTTCAAGGGGGTAGGCACTGCCGGAACGCTGCTTGAGGATCCCACTTGGAACGTTTTCGCTGAGGCAATGGCGTCAACAGACGCGCTGGTCCTTTCCCACCATGGCGCATCCGTTGGTCTGTTTCTCGACCCGTTTTTCGCCGACATGGCGGGCCCACATCGGAAGAGCAACATGAGTTTGATGAGGCTTCAAGGGGCGACGTTTCGATGGCCTCATCGCCTCGCGGTTCTGGGCACCTGCCACAGTGGCGGTCTCGTCAACCGCAACTACCAGACTCGATTTAGGTCGCACGACCTCATGGGATTTCCGACCGTGTTTCTGCTTAACGGTCGGTCTGAAGTCCTCGCAGCGTCGTGGGCAATCCTCGACCGCTTCAATCTCTTGTTCACCACACTTTTCGCACCCGGTCTCCAAAATGCTCACCCAGCGCAGGCAGCCAGCATTGCGCTGGCCAAGCTCGTTGAGCTCCACCAGGAGGAACTACCCGACCTTTTGCATCGCGCATTCCCCACCGACGTTCAGCAGACCCCGGCCTTTCTGGCGCAGATGGACAAACTGCGGCGGCAGCCATTCTGCTACGGCGCATACCAGACCTACACCTTGCTATAGGTAGGTGAGCCGGGACTTGATCGTCGTGCGATGCCTTCAATTATTGTTGAGCAAACACTGATCTGCCGTCAGCAGTTGAACGACTGTTAACTGTCGCATTGCCGCCCGAGTCTGACCGCCGCCCCAAGGTCTGCAATGGCCGATGACTTGCCAACCATGCCAGTTCAGCCGCCGACAGCTTGCTAAGGTACACCGGCCGTCCAGGAACGCATGTTTTCGGCTCACTCAGTGACCGCCGCCGAACTCAGCCGTTAAGCGTGCTGATTGATGGCAAGTCTGAGGTGAGTCTGGCTGGTTTGTGCGCCACCCGCCATAATTCGGGTTCCAACCGGAGATCGAATTTCCCCATGCGCCGTCTGCCCCTATTCCTGCTTGCTGCTCTGCTTTCCGCCTGTGTGACGCCGCCCGCGCCAGTGCCTATCCCAACGCCCAAGCCGCCATTGAAGATCGCGCTGGCCCTGGGCGGCGGGGCGGCGCGCGGCTTTGCCCATATCGGCGTGATCAAGGCGCTGGAGGCGCAGGGCATCACGCCGGATATCGTGGTGGGCACCAGCGCGGGCTCGGTGGTGGGGGCGCTCTACGCTTCAGGCATGAGCGGATTCGACATGCAGCAACTGGCGCTGGGGTTGGAAGAGGACATGGTCGCAGACTGGACGCTGCCCAACAGGGGGGTGTTGAAGGGCGGAGCGCTGCAGGATTTCATCAACCAGAAGGTGAAAAACCTGTCCATCCAGAAGATGCCAAAAACGCTGGGCATTGTGGCCACCGACCTGCAAAGCGGCGAGATGATACTGTTTCGTCAGGGCAACACGGGCATTGCCGTTCGCGCTTCCAGTGCCTTGCCGGCGGTGTTCCAGCCGGTTGAAATCAGTGGCCGGGATTATGTGGATGGCGGCCTGAGCTCGCCGGTGCCAGCTCAGTCTGCGCGCAACATGGGGGCGGACTTTGTAATCGCGGTGGATATTTCCAACGTGAGTCGCCGCAACAAACTCACCGGCACCCTGGACGTGATGTTGCAGACCTTCGCCATCATGGGTCATAGCATCAGCAATCACGAGTTGAAGAATGCAGACGTGGTCGTTCGCCCGATAACCTCGGCGGTGAGCAGCTCCAGCTTCGAGGACCGGCATTTGGCCATTCTGGAAGGCGAGAAAGCGGCGGCCGCCATCATGACCGAGCTGAAAGCCAAGCTGGCCAAGGCGCAGGCGCGCTAAAAATTAATTCGCTTTTCCCGCTCGGCTGCGCTTTTTTCAGCGGTGTTGTATGGGTTTGCGATTCGCTGCAGAATGATTTTTGACACACGGCGGCTTGAAGGTAGATAGGTGTGAATGGCGGGGACGCGAATTTCTTCGGCGATCCACGCAGCGCTCGCCTCGGATACCGACACGATGCCGTCGTTTGCCTCGCCCTGAAATGGATTCAGCCGGCCTCTCCAGCCGGTCACGCCCAGGATGCTGGTAGTGGGAACCGGGCTTTGCTCGATTTGCGCCATTCTGGATTGTGATGCCAGCAGTTGCCCGCAGTCTCCCGCCAAGGCGCGAAAAATCCAGTTGTGCTGCAGCTTCTGGGCCAGTCGCGCGGCCTTGATCGGCGAACCCAGCAGAAAAACATGGCGCGGCAGACGGGTTCCAGCCGGCAGCGAGGCGACAGCCGCTCGCAGCAGAATGCCACCCAGGGAATGCCCAATCAGCACGTAGTCGCCAGCGGCGGAAAGGGCATGGATGCGGACGGCCAGCCGATTACGGATTGAGTCAAAGCGCTGAAAAGTGGTGGCGTACCCAAACGCGTGAGGCGTGACGCCATGCGCTTTGAGCCGCACCAGCAGTCGCCACCCCGAGATCGGTGACCGGCCCATGCCGTGAACAAAAAGCGCTTGCACGCAAACTCCCATTTCAATCGAATGAATGCCACATGGTAAGGGCGATTGGAAGGTGGTGACGTCGCCCTCGTTCACGACTTAGTCTGGCCGCACCGTTCGTACCTTAAGCTGCGTCATTGGTGCATTTTGCACCGGCAAGATCACAACACGAAACTAGCGTCTACGTGCTTTCCAGCTAACCGAACAGGTTTTCCTCAGATATTCAAGGGCGCGCTCCATGTGCGTGTCCGGCCAATTGGGGTCGTTATCGTTCAGTTGTTCTTCGGCGTCGCCTTTCAGGTCGTCTTCCCAGGATTTCCGTAAATCCTCGCGGATGGATTCAGGCGCATGGTCATCGATAAACTTGATCACGGCCTGAGTATCGAATCCGTTTGTTCGAAAGTTACGAATGACTTCTTTGGCCTCCCGCAGGAGCATGGAGGCTTTGGGTGGCAGGCCTGTCGCAACGAAAAAACACACCGTGGCCACGACAGCCGGATCATCAGCTTCGCCACGCGTGACGCGATCCCATTCTTTGGCAACCAGGCGGTCATATTCCCTGACGTCTTCGTCCAGACTCTCTCTGACGAAATACACTTCACCTGCATCCCCATACAATAATTTATCAGCCGTGCTGGAGGCGGCCCGGATCTGCGGCAAGTCCTTTTCGATGAAACGATCCATTGCGCGTCGCGCCAGTCGCTGGAATTCGGTTGGCGCCTCCTTGAGCAAACCTTTCAGCCGGTCTTCATTAAACCGGGCTTTTGCTTGCCTGGCGGCTTTGATCAACCTGACGAAGTCTGTGCGGGTCGGGATCTTGAGCTCGGCCTGATCAACAAAGAGAACCAGCATGGCGCTTCGAATCAGCGAATCTGCATCGTCGATATCGTCGCGGGAAACCCCCATGATTTTTGCCAGCCACACCGCAAAATCAATTGTGTTCCGGCTTTCCTGGCGAACGGCAAGTTCAGCGCGGTATTCAGCAAGGGGGGGCGCGTCTGAAGCCGTCTTTTCATCGAGGTAGGCGCGTTGATCCTCGGCTGAAACCGGATAGCAGCCTATCAGCGTGCTGTCCGGCATGGCATGGAGTCGCTTGATCATGTCCGAGCCGGCTTTGGAATGCGACAGCAATGTCTTGTCTCGCAAGGATGCTGCAGCGACCTGACTGTCTCCATCCGACATGTCCTCGAGATAGAGGCTGATCAGATTCACCATGCGGCGCAGTGCAAGCTCGAGATCCGGCCGCAAATATGCGGTACCAAAGTAATTGGCGATCTGCACAATGCCCTTCGAAAATTCCTCCTGGATGGCGTTCAGCCGTTCAGGCGTGATGATTCCGTGATCAATTCCGTGACGCAGCGCCTTGTCAAAAAATGGCCGATTGTCGAACGTCGTGAGTGCGGTAAAAGCGGTTGCCATGCATCCGGCCCTTAAATCGCAGACTCTTCTTCTTCGTCGCCCGCCGCATCCGTCGAGCCCAGGAGCGCGGAAATCGAAGACAGCTCAACCAGTTCCAGATTTTTTTGCGCGCGGTCACGGAGCGTGATCATTACTTCCTCGAAACCATCGGTCAGCTCGTAGCGAAGAATCCACGCGGTTTCCATCCAGTCGCCATCAGCGATTTCAGAGCGGGAAAGCAAGGGCCGTGAATCTTCGATGAAGTTGCCAAAAGCCAGGCCATGATCGATTTCCTCGATTTTTTCCATGAGCCAGGTGGTGTGGGTTTTGACATCGGAATCCGGGTCGATTTGAGGCAAAAAACTCCCGCTGGTGGCGAAACAAAACACTTCGTCGTAATGATCTGCAAAGTAGTCAGCCAGCGTTTCACTGCCCCCCTCAATGTCGGTAATGGCCTCAAGATATTCGTGGGCGGAATTGTAATCGCGGTGGATGACGGCATTCATCATGGCTCGCAGCCTTTCGCTGGTCCGATCGCCGTACTTTTTTTCCAGGACAATCGAGCGGGCGAACTGCTCGGGTGTGACCAGCATATTCACCACGGATTCCTTGGACGAATCAAATTCGCGCATGACCGCAAGCAGGTCTTTGGGCTGCAGCTCATCAAGGATGCTCACCAGCGCGTGGTCGCCATGTTCATCGGCAATGGTCGCGAGTGCGTTCTCGGCGCCGACGATATCGCCGGCAAGAATCAACTGTGAGGATTTCAAAACAACCGGGTGCATGCCATGTCCTTCTTTATGAATAGTTGCGCTTAACGATCCAGCGGATCAAATCCCTGTTCGGCGAGCCAGTCCGCTCCTGCCTCATTCAAATCATCCATCCCGTCTTCATCGTTATCTTCGCTGCCGACCTCTTTCTCGGTCTCGGGTTCAGGCGCTGACTCACGCATCGGCGCAGACAACGAATCCTTGCTGCGCAGGAATTCAAGCGCAGCAGTGGCGACGAGGAAAGCATCGCCGCCTTCAACCTTCAGCGACGATTCAATCAGTGGCTTGGCCCAATCGGAGACCGTCAGTTCGCCTTCCAGTTCAGCCCATGCGAAGAAAGCGGTATCACCCGGTTCGCTCAGCACGACCTGCTGCATGATGGCAGGCGATTTGTAGCCAAAGGCGCCAAAGAAAACGACGGATACCATTTCCGGGCTGAATTCAAT
>JAHJSQ010000058.1 GCA_018830325.1 Gammaproteobacteria bacterium | reverse complement strand
TCAAAATCGCTCCAGGCGATTTTGTCTTTGCTTGTCCAAAGAAAAGTATCCAAAAGACCAATCCGCCGGGAGCGGATTGGGACGCCAAAGGCGCACGAAGTGCGAGCGCCCGGATGGCGCGAGTCAGCAGACACCCGGAGGGATACCATAAGTTAAACCAAATTGACTAAGCGTTCTAAGCAACAGGATAACATATTGATATGTTGATTATTTTAATGCGTTTACCCTGTTTACACTGCGCTTTTGCAGATTTATAATTCTGAAGGTGTATTAGGATCCAAAAGATTTTCACCTTTGTCTTCTATATTTTCCTTTGAAATCTGATTTTCGACAGTGCGATCGATTGTCATATCATGCACTTCTTCAGCTTGATTATCGATGTTTTGCAGATTTATTTTTAAAGCTTTCTTAACCGACTGTTGGTTTTTTTCGGGGGACGGCTCTTGGTCATGAGTCATTCTAAGATCATAAATCGGATTCGGCATCGTGATTAATGATTCGTCAAAAACCTGCTTCACGGATTTAATCGCCTCGCTACGCACTTTTAAAAAATCATGTTGTGTTTGGTTTACCCAACCGAAAATACGCATCACAACATTGGAATCACCTAACTCATGAATAATGGCTAAAGGTTTTGGCTCCTTTAAAATACCGGGTATCGTTTTGAGCATGGCCAAAGCTACAGCCTGAGCTCTTGACAAATCATCGGTGGTACCGACACCGATATCGAATTGGAACCGTCTCTCAGGGTTTCGAGTAAAGTTGGTTATCGTGGCTTTGTATACCGTCGAGTTTGGGATACGGATATGATTGCCATCCGGTGAAATTAATATAGTAGCTCGTGATGTCAGACGAGCGACATTGCCTTGTTTGCCTTCAATATCAATAAAATCATTGATCTCAAAGGGATTTCGAATACTCAACAAGGTGCTTGCAATAAAATTTTCGACTGTATCTCGTATCGCAAAGCCGACGGCCAAGCCGAAAATACCGGCAGCACCGAGTATTGTGCTCAATAGTGCGACTGAATCCAATAGGTTTAGCGCCAGGACAATGCCTGTCAGTATAAAAACAAAGTGGGTGATCTTACCCAATAATTCGGCAATGAAATTGTTAACGCTAATACGACGAAAAAGTGATCTACGTTGAGAAAGCCAACCGCCCAATGTCCAGAATATCAAAAAAATTAGCAACGCCATTAGAATCAAGGGAAGCCCGGCGATCAACTGCTTGCCGAACGTCAATATTTTATTGATCGTCTCCGGAAAACGCTTTGTGATACTTTGATCAAAAATTAACCGGCTCTCAACTTCGACAACGCTTTCGATTTGTTGGGCAAATTGAATAGCTCTTGTTTCCGCTGCTTTTGAAACAATTTCTCCTTCTAAGGTCACAACACCATTACTAACGGATACTTTTATGTTTTTTAAATTATCCAGTTCCGAGAAAATCTCCTGCAAACGTTTTTCTATTTTTTTATCGTTTTGTTTTAAGTGCGTTACCGTAATGACTTTATCCGGTGCAGGAGCACTTCCATTAGTCTCATTACCGGTCAATAATTTCGATAAATCCTGGGCTTGAGCGATATGAACTTCGGATAGAAAGCAGAGTAGCCAAACGATAGTTAGGAGCAACTGTTTCATTACTGTTTTCATCTTATTTACTTTTCGCCTCTATCTCTGTCTTGTGTTTCATTGTTTTAGTTCGTTAGCGATGTAAGTTGGCCCTAAATTCCCCCCATTATTGCTTCAACGATCGATCGTGTAATTATTCACACCCCCTATCGTTCCCACGCTCCGGCGTGGGAATGAAGACCGAGACGCTCTAGCGTCTCGTACCGCTGGAGCGGTACTCAGGCATTCCCACGCAGAGCGTGGGAACGATAATTTCCGGGGGACTGAAAGTTACTCGATCGTTGTTGTTTTTTAATTCCAAACAAGCTCATGGAGACTTTAAATGACTCTCTTCATGTTGAGTCAGACTTTCACGACTACTTATTAAGCCCAAAATTGCCGGGAATTTAGAGTTCAATCTCGGCAATCAATGGTAAATGATCGGAAGCGACCGCACTTAGTTCCGATCGATGAACTGTAAGCGAAATCATGCGTTCCGCCGGGTCTACCCAAATTCTATCCAGACTCAGCAGAGGACGATGAGCCGGAAATGTCGCTAATGCCGGCATTTTGTTGAAGCGGCGCTTCAACCAGCGCATCGAACGCCCCCATAGCAGCCATTCATTAAAGTCACCTAGCACGATATTGACATCGGCGGTACTGCTTGCCAAAGCCGACAACACACCTCGAACTTGCCGTCTCCGTTCTCCCGGAGACAAACCAAGATGAGTCGCCAGTATCGTCAGGTTCGTGTTGTCGAACGTCAACTTTGCATCGATCAAGCCGCGCGGTTCTCTGCCGGGTACGCTGATATCGATATGTTCCACGGCGCGAACAGGAATGCGAGACAGCAAGACGTTACCGAAGTGTCCCTGCTTCGCCAAATAAGTGAATCCGCTGATCGCATTTGCCACGGCGGCTTGTTCGAGCTCGGCCAGAACACTTTCGGGATGAGCGATCAATGTCTCCACTTCCTGCAACGCAATCAAGTCGGCATCGATTTCTTTCAACACTTGAGCGATACGGGTCGTATTTCTGGCGCCGTCACGTCCGATACAACTGTGAATATTGTAAGTCGCGACCCTAAGTTTCATACGCTCCCGCTGCTCACGCCTTTGCCGTATTTTTTTCGCAGATGCCCCAGAAAAAAGAACAAGGCAACACCGAATAAAGCGATGACAATCATTAATCCGACGAAATAACTCGATCCTGAATCTCGCATCGCCACGGAAATGCCGTAAGCCATAATGACCAAAACGGATAAGGCAGGCAGCAAACCGATCATCGTTCCAAGCGCAAAATCGTAAAGGCGAATTTTGGAAACTCCGGCGGTCAAATTGACGATTGAAAACGAAGCCACAGGGAAAATACGAAAGAATATGACCGATTTCAGCCCGGATTCGGAGAATTTCCGAGTCAGACTGTTCAATACATCGCCGCTCAATCGGCTCACTTTATCGCGCCCCAGCCTTCGTCCAATCAAGAACAAGCTCACTGCGCTTAATTCGGCGCCGATCAGTGCATACAAGAAGCCTTGCCAGGGCCCGAATAACAGCACTGTGGCTATCAGTAGCACTGTAACCGGAAAAAAACACAAGCCGCCCGCGATATAAAGAAATGGAATCAAAAGAAATGTGTAATGCTGTTGTTGCACCCACAAAGCGGCCGCTTCGACCGTATCGAAAACCGAGTATTCACCCAAGTCGGCCCAGCGCCACAATGCCCCGACCACCAGAAAAATAGCGATCAACAAGACGTTGTTCAACATATGTTTGAAAACGGGGAGTTGTTGTTTCGGGCCGATAAGATATTGGAACAATTCCTCCGGCTCTAACGGTTGCTCAGGATCCAATAATTCGGACTCGGGAACCCATTGATCGACTTCATCGGGAATTGCACCGTCTAACGTCACGAGCCTACGCTCACCCTTGTTCAACGATTCGATCGCACCGGCCAATGTTCCTGTTTCATGATACGCTTTCGCTACCTGCTCGATTTCCGTACCCAGATGCTCGGCCAGCAAACCATTACGAAATGCCGATATCGCTTTGGACTCCGGAGAGCCCTCCTCCGCCGCGATCGCCAAATCGCATTCCGAATCGAAACCGAGCGAGCGATTACTCAGGTTCGACGAACCGACGCGAACAAAACAATCGTCGATCACCATCACTTTCGCATGCACCATCAAATCCACCTCCGGATCGACGGAAATTCTCGGATAATACACTTGCAGGCGCCGATGGCGGTCGACCTCGCGTAATTTCAACAAGATCCGACCGCGCAACACGTCCATCGTATGCTGTTCGAGCCAACCGCCGGTTTTTTTCGGCTGCACGATGATCACTTCGGGCCCGTCCGTTTCTTGTAAACGCGCCGTCAATGCCTCGCCGATTCGAAAGGAACTCAAATACTGGTTTTCGATATAGATGAATTTGCGCGCCGCGGCAATCGTATCCAGATAGAGCCGTTCGACCTCGCGCACTTCGGCGTAATCGCGATGTCTAGGCCAGGTGCGCGCAATCGCGACCTCAACATCGTTGAAGTCGGCCGTAACGCTTTCCGGCCAGGGATCGCCGATCTCGATCCGCTCGTCGATCAACGGAGCTTCTCCGTAAGCTCTTTGCCAGCGTTCGCTGGCCAATTCGCCGAGTGCTTGCGCCGCCGGACCGTCGACTAGCATCTGCATGTCGTGAAACGGCGGATAGGCTTCGCCGTCAGGGTCGACCCGGCGTTTATCGTCCGGTAAATGATTAGAGGTATCCCAACGCCATTTGCTCAAGTCCAAACCGCCCGCAAAGGCGACGGCGTCGTCGATAACGACCATTTTCATATGCTGGGACGCGCCGACCGGATGTTCCCCGTCCAGGCAAAATCGAACTTGCTTATGAGTACTCCATAGCAATTTGTAACGAGGAAAAAACTCGCGCTCCATCGCATAGATCATCGCAAAATCCCAACTCAACACATAAATTTGCAGCCCCGGATTCCGTTTAGCCAAAAAATCGAGCAATTTTCCCAACTCTTCGGGGCATTCGGCGGTTTCACCGTTTCGAATCAAGCGCAATTCGCTATGCAAATCCCAACCGACGATCATGATTGACCGTCGTGCTTTCTGCAATGCTTCGTGCAAGGCTCGGAAGTAATTTTCGCCGTCTATGACAAAAGCGGCCCGATGCGCTTTTTCAATTCGCCAGCAGTTTTCGCTTTGAAAAATTGTTTTCACGCGCTTTGGCCTTCTTGCTTTCGGTTTAAATATTCTATCGCTATTTCAATTCCATGGATGTTAAACCAACTGGCAAGCAATCGCCAATACGACAAGCGTTCGATGAAAATCAGATAGCCGAGATAATACGAAAATAAGGAAGAATATCTTGAAATGAGCCGGACTGGATTTAAATTTTCAAATTCAGTCCGGCCGGCATGCTTGTAATTGAGACTTTTTATGGATTTGAAATTTTTATTTGAATTTTGAAGCAGCCGATTTAAATGATTGACTCATCGAATCCCACGCGCTATCCAAACCACCTTTGAGCTCTTGCCAGGCACTCTCACTAGCTGCTTTGATCTCATCGAGTTTTGCAGAAGCTTCATCGCGCTTCTTTTTTAAATCGCTAATTTCTTCCTTGTATTGAACCTCGGCATCGGCTTCGGCCTGCTTTGCCTTAGCCTGGAGCTTGTCAATCTCGGCATTCCATTCGTCGAGTTTAGCTTTCATTTTTTCTACATACGCATCTTTTTCGCTCATGACCGACTCCTTAATTATTAATTAAAATATCGAACAAAATAGTTTTCGGGTCACGGCTCCGGGTAAAAAATTTACCGAAACCTTTTTGCAATATACGCAACTCTTCAATTTGACGCAATTTTATAGATCTTAGGCTACTATAACGCCTAAAAAGCTATTTGCCACGACATAAAACTGGTCTAATCATCATGAATCGTCCGCCCAATGAAAATCATGAAACGTCTGAAACCTTTACATTATGGGAATTCGTATCAATCAGCGATTTTGAACGCCCTATCGTTTTGAGCACGGATGCGGCCCGACAAAAATGGCGTTTGTTCAAGCGCCTTTTTACCCGTGCCGACGAATCCTCGACACCGATAAAACCGGAAGATGCCTTACAAACTTTGTCCGAGGCGCGCTTGGATCAGCTCGCGCCTCCGATCGACCGGCATGCGGCCGTCGATGCGCTCGATCGGGCATTGGAAGACTGGTTGCAAACTCGACCGAACGGCTCCCCGGTTAAATTCATCATAGGTCAAGCATTTTCGGCTAATGAGGAAGCTCTCGCCCGTTGGACCGCTCGGCATAACGCTCGTCTAATAACCAAACCCACTGTAGAACAAATACTCGAAAACGATTCGACTTGGCCCAATGTTCCGACAGACTCCCAAAGTCTTTGGGTCTTGCCGAATTTGGACAAATGTTTTTTACGTCATGCGGAAGGATTATCATTGATTCGGCGATTTTTAGCCTTGGCTTTAAACGGCGATTTAGGACCCGGAATTATCGGTTGCGCCGACTGGTCTTGGACCTACCTGCGGCGGGTCTGCTCCTTATCGAACGGCAATGCATTGACGCTACAAGCATTCGACGGCAAGCGACTCTCCGCTCTATTCTCGCAACTGGCAAGCTCCACCCAACCGACCGGTTTGCAATTCCTAAACGCCAATACAGGCAAAACTGTTTTATCCGATTCTCGGGAAGAAAATCTAGAGGTCAGCAAAGACTTGAACAAATTAGCCATGCGCTGCCGCGGCAATGCCGAAATCGCCAGACTTTTTTGGCGCGATAGCTTGAGAAATGAGCCTGAGGAAGCAACGCTTGAAGATTCGACGCCAACTACCACAGTTTGGGTCGGTCCTTTCACTGAAGGTGCCGTTATACCCGGCTCTCATGATGAAAACGTCGCATTGATCCTGCACGCCCTACTGATACACAACGGATTGCCGGCTAAGGTCTTAACCCGAGTCTTACCTTTTTCCGACTATCAAATCATGGACTTATTATTCAATTTGAAGTCCTTGGGCGTCGTTCATTTGCAGTATGACAACTGGCACGTCGCGCCAATGGGCTATCTCAGTAGCCGGCATTATTTAAGCGCGCAAAACTTTCTGTTGGACGATTTTTAGGAGAAGACAATGGACAACAATAACATCGCCAACATTTTCATCAAGCCTGATTTAGGAACCTTACAACACGTAGTACTCGTCATTTTGGGCACCGTTTTCGTGATTCAGGCGATGCAAAAGCTTTTTCCTTGGATCGCCGATTATCTTCACGGTGCTTCACGGCTTTTCATTTTAGCGATGATTCCGTTGCTGCGGCTGATTTTGATTCTGGCGGCATTTATATTGATCGTACCCCGCATCATAGAACCGTCCATGCAAAACATGTTGGCGTTGTTGGGCTCTATCGGCATCGTTCTGGGTTTCGCCTTGAAGGATTACGCCAGCGGTCTAATTGCCGGTATCGTTGCGGTCGGCGAGAGACCCTACCGTAACGGAGATTGGATCGAAATCAACGGCATCTATGGCGAAGTCAAACATATCGGCATGCGCGCCGTACAAATCGTCACGCCGGACGATACCGCCGCTTACATCCCGCATACCAAAATTTGGAACGAGCCAATTCTTAACGCCAACAACGGGACACCTGCGTTGCAATGCGTAGCCAATTTTTATTTGCACCCGGATCATGATGCCTCTCGGGTAAAACAATTACTGCACGATGTCGCATTGACCAGCCCTTATTTGAATTTCGATGAACCCATTGCCGTGGTCGTTCAAGATCAGCCCTGGGGCACGCATTACCGAATCCGGGCCTATCCTATCGAACCCTACCAGCAGTTTCGTTTCGTTAGCGACCTAACTATTAGAGCCAAGGCCGGTTTAACAAACCTTGGTATTATTTTTGCGTTGGTGCCTGCGTTTCCGAAGAATAAAGAAATCCATTAGCTTGAAGGATTTGCTAGGAAGCTTCAACGTGCCGCGCAACGGAAAACGAATTGACTGTCTTTTTTTTCTCCATGTTAGAATCATCCGGACACACATAATAACAATTGGGAGGCATCATGACGCCGACGGAAAAAACCTTATTGATTCATCAGCAGCCCGAAAACTCGGTTCGGCTCCGCAGCGCCTTGGAAGCCGCGATTCATTACGGCGGAGAATTGGAACCGGTAATGCTCGACGAGTTTATGAATGATCCTTCAGCCTTCTTGGGAGGCCGAAAACATGTCGTGAGTCTCTTGACCAACAGCGAATTATCCCGATTATTACGCGAAGCACATCGGTATCAATTCAGTGTCGGCTTACTGCCGGCCAAGGATAAGTCGATTATCTGCCGATTGTTCAACATTGCCGAACAAGTCGAAGATGCGGTGCCGCGCGCGCTCGACCCCGATAAGGCATACCCTGTGGATTTGCTGCTGTGTAACGATGAAGCAGTCATCTGGACGGTTTTGATTGGTGAAGCGCCTTTCATCACGATGCGCCAGCATGCCTACGAAAAAAATCCGCTACGGGAACAGGTAAACGAATTTCTTGCCAGTATTCCCAATCTAACCAAACTCAAACCTTTCGAGCTGTCAGTCTCAACTGAAAAAGGTCAGCGTATCGAAACCGCTGTCACCGGTGTTTTGATCATAGAAAATGATATCGAAACGCTTGCCGCGAACCTGATTAACGAATCCATTTCGTCACAAGACGGCAAATTATCAGCAATTTTTTTGGCGCCTTCATCGGTCATGGAGTTTCTCAATTTCTTGATAATCGCGATTTATTGCAAGCTTCGCACGGTCAGTCACTTACCGAAAGCGGTCGGGTATATCAAAAGCGCCACGTTAGAATTATCGAGTCCTAATACTCTTTCGTATGCGATTGACAGCCGGCAACGCAAGGCCGAACGTATCTCGTTAAAAACCATTCCTCAAGGTATTGCGATCAATGTCGGCGAACGCTACAAAGCCGCGCATAAAGTCATTCATGACGACGCGAAGGACACGGCCAAAATTAAACCGCTCAGACATAGCGCGAAGCATATGAACCGTTTAAAAAAGAGAATGCCTTTCTTCTCGACTGCGGTCGAGTCCGATTTCAAGGATTTGTTTTTGATGCTGCGCGACAACGCCAAGCTATCCGGGCCTTATATCAGCTTGATGGTCTTGAGCAGCATGCTGGCGACCTTCGGCCTGTATCTTAATAGTAGCCCGATCGTCGTCGGCGCGATGGTGTTGGCACCGCTTATGGGTCCGATCGTGTCGCTATCGATGGGCATTTTACGCAACGACAGCAAATTACTCAGAAGCGGCATGACGGTGTTCGGCATCGGCATCGCCTTGGGTCTGTTCGTGTCGGTCATTACCGCGCTACTGATTCCTTACGAACAATTAACCGCCGAAATCCGCTCCCGCTCGCAACCGAGCCTTCTGGATTTAGGCGTTGCGATCATCTCGGGCAGCGCTGCCGCCTATACGCATGCCAAGGCGACCCTGCTCAGAACGCTGCCGGGCGTCGCTATCGCGGTCGCCTTAGTGCCGCCGCTGTGTTCGATGGGCATCGGCATTGCCTGGTGGGACTGGAATATCGTCAGTGGCACCGGCTTGTTATTTTTGACTAACTTTGCCGGCATTGCGCTAGCCGCCGCGGTTACCTTTCTATTTTTAGGTTATTCGACGATGTTTCGAGTCAATCGAGGCCTCGGTTTATCTCTGTTGCTGCTTTTCTTAGTCAGCGTTCCGCTCTATCATTCTTTCGCCAACACCGCGATACACAGCCGCATTACCAACGCGATCAATGCGAAAACCTATAAGGTGAACGACAAGACGATAGAAGTCGACGATGTCGAGGTTGTGTCGATTGGCGAAAAAGTGCGCTTATCGGTAAAGCTGCACAGTTCCGACCCGCTGTTATCGGAAGATGTCGCCGCGCTTCGCGATTACATCAGCAAGCAAATCGAACGTCCCGTGTTATTGGATGCGTCATTTAGTATTTTGCAGTAGTTAGAAAACCAAGCAGCTCATTTGCCTTGTTCTCAATTCCGGGAACAAGGTATATACCCTCGTAGATCAAAGTTCGGCACTGGAGTGACCGTCAAAGGCCCAGCACCTAAATTATCTAAGACAATTAACCACCTGATTAGCAAGTTTCTTCAACTAAAACCCAAAGATCAGCATATCCTTAGCAGGACGGGGTTCGCAAGCCATGCGCGTCAAGCTAAAAACGGCCAACCCACATCACGCTCTTTCCCAAGCTCCAGCTTGGGAAAGACACCCCGGAAGCTCCAGCTTCCTGAGACCGACACAACCTCCGCACATTCTCAATCAACCCCGACTCGCTCGTTCAATCTTTCTTGATTGTCGGGAAGCTAGAGCATCCTGAACAGGTTACCCAAGCTGGAGCTTGGGTAACAGCATATTTTAGTTTTTGCGACTACGACTAGCCCCTGCTCGGAAACTTGGCTTCGGCAAGCTGAAGCATCTTGCTAATCAGGATTAACCATGGCGAATGGGCTATGGTTAACTATCTTGGATAATTTAGGTGCTGGGTTCACGGCGTCCTGTCAAGCGAGTCGCCGAACCTCCACAGTGCCTAAAACTTGTAGAAGTAAATTTGTGCATATTCCTAACTTTATGAAGGTATGGGATGTGGCTAGCGATGATGTCGGCAGCAGGGAGCGCTGCCGTCAAGCCCCATGGAAGGGTTTACGGCGGTCCTCGATAGACACATACCATACCTTTTCTTCTTAGACGGTTTTTCAATCAAAAGGGAGGATCGTTAGGTGAGGAATCGATCCCCTCTGCGCCTCCTTAAGCACTGCCGAAATTTGAAATGTGAAAGGTATATCCTATGCATCGACGCAGATTTTATCTTGGATAATTATATTGTTGCTGAGGATAACCGGGCTGTTGAGGATTTTGTTGAGGATAACCGCCCTGCGGTTGCGGAGGATAGCTTTGTTGTTGAGGATAGCCTTGTTGCGGGTAACCTCCTTGCGGTTGCATGGGATAGTTCTGTTGCTGCGGGTAATTTTGTTGTTGAGGGACTCCTTGAGGTTGCTGAGGATTGGTACCCTGATTGACAGGAGTTTGGTTAGCAACGATAGCCAACTCAACGCGTCGATTTTGAGCTCGATTTTCTTCGCTGGTATTAGGGACTTTCGGCATCGATTTACCCATCCCTTGCTGTGAAATCCGAGCATAATTCACTCCGCGCTGAATCAAATAATTCGAAACACTGCCAGCCCGTTGATCGGACAGTTTGAGATTATAACTTTCGCTGCCGATATCGTCGGTATGTCCGGTGACGGTAATGTTAGATTCGGGATACTGATTCAAAACATTAGCAACGGAGTCCAATGCGGTCATCGCCTGAGGCGTCAATTGCGCGGAATCGAAACCGAACGTAATGCTACTCGGCATCGTCAAGTTAAGTGTATTTTCCGAACTTCTTTGTATTTCGATACCGGTACCCTGCAAGGATTCGCGCATCTCTTGTTCTTGATTATCCATATACAGGCCGACCGCAGCACCGACAGCGCCTCCTGCCAGTGCTCCTAGACCCGCATTTTTCCAGTCGTTACCGCCGAATAAAGTGCCGGCGCCGGCACCTACCGCCGCACCTATGCCGGTGCCCATTGCAGTCTTGCTCATCCGGGATTGCCCGGAGTAAGGATCGGTCACACAAGCCGATAAAAGTACGGAGCTAACAGCCAGTATTAAACATTTATTTTTCATAAACATAGATTCTCACGGTAAATTTGAAGCTATTAAGAATTTTATATTGCTACAGATTAAAACACTAAATTAAAGCTGAGCTGAATAAGCTTCAGCTACATGATTTTTGAGATACCTCTATCATCGCATAAAATTTTGGCAATAGCGTAAGCAAGGCGCGGGAGGTGGTCGCCAAAGGCTTTGACAGTCCTTCACCTAGCGTTTAGTTAAGGACTGTCAAAGAACCGGTCAATCGAGCAACTGACTTTCCAAAAATAGGGCAATTATTTACGACAAAACCCTATATCGTTTTATCTTCTTCTGCGTGATACTTCCCAACGATCCAATAAGTTACACCTAAAGCCAGCAAAACAACGCCTGATGCATAGACATACTGCGGATCGATCGCTTTATAATCGAAAATAATAATTTTCCGAGCAACCGCCATGACTGCGGTTGCAAGCACTAACCGGATCGGAATGACATCAGTACGTAAATACAGCGTAATATTGATAAAAATTTCGATGGCAATCAAAACCATCATAAACGATCCGAAAGTCGCCAAAATATCGCTGACTGTCAGCATTAGATAAGGCGGAGTAAATAGCTTATCGAAAATAACAACAACGACATCCCAAACCCCGAATATGATCACTGCTACCATCAAAACGGCTAAAACGTTGACGGCTTTGATAATTGTTTTATGCAAACTTCCAATCAGAGGATTCACATCTTCCGTGGGTAATTCGGCGTGCGCCATTTGGGCTTGATATTTTTTTCTAAAATGCTGCATCAGCAACGACACGATGTTTTGCTCGTGTATGAAATAATCCGACCCGGCATCATGCTCAAAAAATGAATTAAGTCCTTCCACGTTCGATAAATCGGCATCGGTAATTTTTTTAAATCCCATGCTCCAGTCGGGAAACTGTCTTTTATCGACAACCTTACGCTCAAGGATGTTGATCCCACTATGACGCGGATCTTTTTTAATACAGTTATAAAGAGCATCCACGTCCTTATCTTCGCCTTCCAAAACTTGAACGAAGGTATCCTGGCAATACAACAACATGCCGGTAATATTCCGAGCCGCGTTATTAACTCGGCACTTCTCAAGCATATTCAACATATCTTCATCACTCATCGGACTAGTCGCCGAACTGATATAAAGCATACGGATTAACATGTTTACCCCTTCTAAAATTTATAATTATTATTGAGCGATTCATTATAAACCCCAATGAATCTCTGAAAATAGGATACCTCGATATTTACTTTCGACAATGAAATTGAATCATTCCTTGCGCATTGTGACTAGCCGAACTTTAGCGCTGACAAGCAAAGGTAATGCGAGTGCCGTTTCCGAATAGACTGGAGGTGCTTAAGATAGAATCCAAAATCACCTGGCAGGAAGTGACTAAAATCTATGTTAATCCAATCGGATTATCTTCGATATCTTGGTAATTAGCATCTAAAAAACGAGGAGTGCAGATCGCAAGAAAAATCAAATCTTCCGATCCGATATTGGCAATCCGTTGACGGTACGTCGGAGGGATCAACACGATGTCGCCTGGCTCGACTTCTTGCGGCGGTAAACTTCCAACTTCAACCCGTCCCAAGCCTTGTATGATGACATAACGCTCAACGGTTCCGACAAGACGATGCCAGCGTGTCGTAACGCCCGGCTCGACGCGGGCTCTTGCAATGGACAAATCCGGATCGTCGAAGCTATTGGACTGCTCGATAATGAAACACTGTTCCGGAGTGTAAAATTCATCGTCGAGATTTAGTTTTTTGATCGATGCTTGCATTGATTTTTCCAGGCTTTTTCAGATTTAATCGAACGGCTCAAGGACAAGGGAATTATTCAGCTCTCAGTTTTTTATACCATTTGGTAACATGGTTTCTTCCTTAAAAAAGGCTATGTTCGCGTTAGCAGTTGAAACAGTTCTCTTTCCGATACTCTGAGCGTGGAAGAGGGTACGATTACTCGCTTGACAGGACGCCGTAAATACGTCCATGTAGGCTTGACGACGGCGACTGATTGCCATGGATGGCATGAATGCAGATTTTGCAGGAGCAAAAATCTGCCCTGCCGCAGACACCTGTCAATCGAGCAACCGTACCCTCCTTTCAATCATTGACGCGATATTGAAAAAAGGAAAGTTATTCAGGGTTGAATCCTTGGGGTTCATGTTGGCTTTAAGCTCAAAAGTATCAACTATTAACGCGAACATAACCTTAAAAAAGGGGTACTGACTATTCACATACTGGAAACTAAAAAACGGTTGGCAGCTTTTCTGTTTATATAACACATGTTCGGGAAAAACGAGATTTCTGTTATGTTAAGAAATATCCCTCAAATATTCACTTTCAAATAATTCACGATGCGCCACGCCAATTTAGTCGAAGCCTTCCAAAACATCCTGCCGTCCGAATCGGTGCTATTCGAGCCCGAGGATCTCAGACCTTACGAATGCGATGGACTCTCGGCGTACCGGCAACTACCAATGATCGCGGTTTTGCCGGGCAATGAAGCCGAGGTCATCGAAATCCTAAAAATCTGCGAAGCGGAAAAAATTCCGGTCGTCGCGCGTGGTGCCGGCACAGGGCTTTCCGGCGGCGCGTTGCCGCATGCCGACGGCGTATTGCTGTCCCTCGCCAAACTGAACGAGATTCTCGAAATCGACCCCGTGGCCTGTACCGCGCGCGTGCAACCCGGCGTGCGGAATCTTGCAATCAGCGAAGCGGCCGAAACCTACGGACTGTATTACGCACCCGACCCATCATCGCAAATTGCCTGCACAATCGGCGGCAACGTTGCCGAAAATTCCGGCGGCGTCCATTGCCTGAAATACGGACTGACCGTACACAATATCCTGAAACTGCGAGTGTTGACTATCGAGGGTGATGTGCTCGAAATCGGCTCGGAAGCGCTCGATAGCTCCGGCTTCGATCTGCTCGCTCTGATGACCGGCAGCGAAGGCATGCTCGGCATTATCAGCGAAATCACCGTGAAATTGCTGCCGAAACCCGAAACGGCCCGATTGGTGATGGCCGCATTCGACGACATCGAAAAGGCCGGTGCGGCGGTCGCGAACATCATCCGTGCCGGCATCGTGCCGGCCGGTCTGGAAATGATGGACAAAATGACGATAGCGGCCGTCGAAGAATTTATTCACGCGGGCTACGATCCCGACGCCGAAGCGATACTGTTGTGCGAATCCGACGGCTCGAACGAAGTAGTCGCCAACGAAATCGAGAAGATACGGGACATCATGCACGAAAGCGGCGCGGTCCGCATCGATACCGCGCACTCCGATGCCGAACGCCAGCGTTTTTGGGCCGGGCGCAAAGCCGCCTTTCCGGCGGCCGGCCGGGTCTCGCCCGATTATTACTGCATGGACGGCACGATTCCGCGCAAGCATCTCGCCGAGGTTCTGCGCCGAATCGAAGACTTGTCTTTAGAATTCGGACTACGCTGCATGAATGTGTTTCATGCCGGCGACGGCAATTTGCACCCGTTGATTCTATACGACGCAAACCGGAGCGGCGAGCTCGAAAAGGCTGAAGCCTTCGGCGCGCGAATCCTCGAAATATGCATCGAGGCCGGCGGTTCCTTGACCGGCGAACACGGCGTCGGCATCGAAAAATTAAATCAAATGTGCCTGCAATTCGGCGACGCCGAGCGCGACCTGTTTCATGCCGTCAAGGCCGCATTCGATCCGGATTCGCAGCTGAATCCAGGCAAGGCGATTCCGTCGCTGCGCCGCTGCGCCGAATTCGGCGCGATGCATGTCCATCGCGGCGAAGAAAAGTTTCCGGATTTACCGAGATTCTGAACATGGAAACGATAGTCGAACAACTCACTAAATACGTCGTCAAAGCGAACGAGAACAAACAGGCGCTTTGTATTCGCGGCGGCGGCAGCAAAGACTTTTACGGCAATCCTAAAGGACTGCACGATTCGAAGCTGGAAACCGGACCGTATCGCGGCATCGTCGATTACGATCCGACGGAACTGGTCGTCAGTGCACGAGCCGGAACGCCGTTGAACGAACTGGAAAGCCTATTGAGCGAACACGGCCAGATGCTGGCCTTCGAACCGCCTGATTTCAACGGAACGGCGACTCTGGGCGGCTGTATCGCTTCCGGGCTTTCGGGACCGAGGCGCGCCTATACCGGAGCGGCCAGAGATTTCGTGCTCGGCATCAAACTGCTCGACGGCCAGGGCCGAATTTTGAATTTCGGCGGACGGGTCATGAAAAACGTCGCCGGCTACGACGTCTCGCGCCTGATGACCGGCGCGATGGGCACGTTGGGCGTGCTGCTCGAAGTCTCGCTCAAAGTACTGCCGAAACCGGAATCCGAACGTACGCTCTGTTTCGAACTGCCGGTCGAGCAGGCACTGGAAACGATGCGGCGCTGCGCCGGCAAAACGCTGCCGGTCTCGGCGAGCTGTCATATCGACCGGCGTCTTTATATCCGTCTCTCCGGCATCGAGTCCGCCATTGATGCCGCGCACGTCAAGCTGGGCGGCGACGAATTCGGCGACAGTCTGAGCTTTTGGGAATCGATCAAAAATCAGACGCATCCCTTTTTTCGCGGCAACAAAAGGCTCTGGCGTTTATCGCTCAAGCCCACTGCCCCGCCCTTTTCGATCACCGGCGAACAAGCGATCGAATGGGGCGGCGCGCTACGCTGGTTTGCGGCGGCCAAAGACTATGATGCAACAGCGGTTCGCGCCCAAACCGAAAAGGCCGGCGGACATGCGACATTGTTCCGCGGCAAGGACCCTAACATACCGGTCTTTCATCCGCTACCGCCGGACTTGTTGAAAATTCATCAGCGCCTGAAACGTCAATTCGACCCGGCCGGCATCTTCAATCCGCAGCGTCTGTTTCCAGAGTTTTGAACGATGCAGACCCGACTCGACGAACAATTTCAAAATACCCCGCAAGGCCGCGAAGCCGAAACGATACTGCGTAGCTGCGTCCATTGCGGCTTCTGTCTTGCTACCTGCCCGACCTACCAGCTTTCGGGAAATGAACTCGACAGCCCGCGCGGCCGGATTTATCTGATCAAACAACTGCTCGAAGGCCAGGAAGTCACGAGGAAGACGCAATTACACTTGGACCGCTGCCTAACTTGCCGCGCCTGCGAAAGCACCTGTCCTTCAGGCGTGGAGTACGCGCGCTTGCTCGATATCGGCCGCAATGAAGTCGAACAAACGATAAAGCGATCTCCTATCGACCGGATGCTTCGTTTTGCGTTGCGCAAGGTGCTGCCGAATCGGAGTTTGTTTGCGTTTGTTTTGAAATCGGCTAGGCTGAGCCGACCCTTGCTGCCTGAGCGATTGCAAAGAATGGTGCCAGCCCAACCGAAGATTCGGCAAAACCCGCCGCAGGCCAATCATCCACGTAGAATGCTGGTACTGCAAGGCTGCGTGCAACCCGCGTTAAATCCCGACATCAACCACGCTGCAGAACGCGTGCTGGACAAGCTCGGTATAGCGCTCGTAGACGCGCAACAGGCCGGTTGCTGCGGCGCTCTCGCCTATCATCTCGACGCACAACCCGAAGGACTGGATGCGATGCGCCGTCTGATCGATGCCTGGTGGCCCTACATTGCAAATCCCGATAAGCTGATTGAGGCGATCGTCGTCACGGCGAGCGGCTGCGGCGTTATGGTCAAGGATTACGGCCGTCTGCTGAAACACGACTCGGCTTACGCTGAAAAGGCGGCCCGCGTTTCGGAACTGGCCAAAGACATCGGCGAAATCGTCGCCGCGGAACGGCCCGAACTGACTCGCCTACTGGAAAACTGCCCAGCGCCCGAGGCCGAAGCCATCGCGTTTCATGCGCCTTGCACGCTGCAACACGGACAGCGACTCGACGGCGTCATCGAAAGCATTCTGCAAACGGCCGGCTTTCGATTGACCCGCGTCGGCGATACTCATTTGTGTTGCGGCTCAGCCGGCGCCTATTCGATAGTACAGCCGCACATCGCCCGGCAGCTACGCGACAACAAAATCGCCGCCTTGACCCGGGACGACCCAGCTATCGTCGTCACCGCGAATATCGGCTGTCAGATGCATTTGCAAAGCGGAACCCAACTGCCGGTGCGGCATTGGATCGAAATCCTGGATCAGGTTTTGTGCGGACAAACGGAAGATCGTTTTCCCTAAATTCGGCAATGAGTCCACGAAAATCATCATAGAGCTACATCAAGCTCTTGAACCTAAATTCGGCAGTTTGACCATGAAGCACATGAAGTTAATGAAGTATTCCAAAAGATTATCTCAATATTCCAGCTAATGATTAGGTCATAGATAACGTCCTTATTTTATGTGGGTTCGGTTGCTCGATTGACCGATTCGGCGGCAGGGAGCCGCCATCAAGCCTACAAGGACGTATTCACCCAGCACCTAAATTCCATAACCCATTGGCCATCATTGACTATCCTGGGTAATTTAAGTGCTGGGTTCACGGCGTCCTGTCAAACGAATATCCGAACCCTAGACAAAGGCCCAGCTTTAACATTTTTCGGTCTTTAGGTCATGGGTGCTTCATTTGTTAAGGCTTAGCAAGTTATTGAATTAACTTATTATTCATGATCTTAATGGTGAAATGTTTTTTTATAATAACGACTTCGTGCCAATTTTTTTGCCGGATCAAAAACCTTCCTGCCCCCACCAACTCGCGAACCACTCGGTAGTAATTATTCACCCCCCTATCGTTCCCACGCTCCAGCGTGGGAATGAAGACCGAGACGCTCTAGCGTCTCGTACCGCTGGAGCGGTACTCAAGCATTCCCACGCAGAGCATGGGAACGAGAATGGCCGGGGGTCTGAATACTCACACTCGGTAAAATCGCGGATGGCTCCAAAATCCTTCAAGCGCAGGTCGACATAACCCTGATTGCCCCACACCACGCCATCCAAATAACCCTCTTCCATTTCAGTCTCGATGGTTTTTCAGTAAAGCTTGGCGACAGTCCGGCAAACAGCCAAGCGATATCCCTTTTGATAGAAGTTTCCAACTCGATGCCATTGATATATAGCTTCTCGCTGATATATATCTTAGAGATGCGGCTGCTTCTATTTGACTCCGTCAGGATATTCGCTTCGACAAGCCGAAGCTTCTTGTTGATCAGATTACTTTTACTGTGTAATCAATTATTATATGAACCGATTCAGTTGATTTCTCCAGCAATGAATTCGAGGTGTGCAATGTATTTAGTCAGGCTGATATACGCCAGCAGAGCAAGAGAAGGCTTCGGACCGACCGATGTCGAGCAAATTTTAGGAGTTGCCCGCAAAACCAATGCCCAAAAAGGCATAACTGGCATGTTGTGTTTCAATGGTTATAATTTTTTGCAATCATTGGAAGGCTCGCGTACAGCTGTCAATGAATTGTACCGTCATATTCTTGAAGATAAACGCCATTTCGATACAACCTTGTTGGAATATCACGAGATAATAGCCCGCGATTTTGATAATTGGCATATGGGATATCTAGGGTTGACCAAAGAAAATCAAGCATTATTGTTGCGTTTTTCAAATAATTTGGAATTTGACCCCTTCAAGATGAGTGGCGCCACTGCTCATGCAATGTTGTGTGAATTAAGCGAGACGCTTCCATAGAAACCACCAGAATATCTTGAATCCAAACCCCGGCTTGACCTTTCTAAGCAACTTACCTTAATCCGCTACTATGCCAAAATCTGTCACATTGAAGTCTCGATTAACTGTCCATTTCCTTTCATACGGTGTTTTTTTCTTTATAGCGAGCTTAATCTTTACTTTTTCCCTGCAAAACCATGACGTTTTTAATACATTATCAGTAGAAATACGATCTCAGGTTTTGCAAATCGCTTATATTTTTCTCGGCATACTGGTAGCATTTACAGCGCTTGTCGTTATTATGCTCAATATACTACTAGAGAAAAACCTCACCGTTCCGATTAACGAAGGCATTTCGCGGCTGGAAAACATGCAAAAGGATTTGAATATTCGTTTGGAATATTCAAATGACGATGAACTGGGAAGTTTATTTTCCGCTTTCAACGGTTATTCGAGCCAATTGCATCAAATCATAGAAGAAGTCGCAAGAACCTCGGACGACCTTAACGTTGCTGTCGAGCAATTTGCCGGGAATACTCACCAAAGTATCGATCTTGCACATTCACAACAACAAGAGACCGATCAAGTCGTCAAGGCGAGTGCTCAGATGACCGTTTCATCAAATGAAACGGCCGAGCATGCCGATGCGACTCAAAAAGTCGCCTCCGACGCTAAAGAACAAACCAAAATGGGATTACAAGTAGTCAATGAAACGATGTCCTCAATCAGTATGTTGGCAAATCAAATGGAATCCATGCAATCGGCGGTCAGTCGACTCGACCAGGGCAGTCACAACATCGGAGACGTAATCGACACTATCGCTAAAATTGCCGATCAAACGAATCTTTTAGCATTGAACGCGGCTATCGAGGCCGCTCGAGCCGGCGAGCACGGTCGCGGTTTTGCCGTTGTTGCCGATGAAGTTCGAAAACTCGCTTTTGATACGCAAGAAGCCACTCAACAAATACATGCCATCATCGCCGACCTGCAAGAATCAGCACAAGCAGTAACCGGTGCGATTGAACAAGGTACGACACAAGCGCATAACTGTGTAGAACAAGCCAATAAGGCAGGAGAATCTCTGCATACAATCGATCATCGAGTGGATTCGGTTTACGACATGGGAAAACAAATCGCTTTAGCCGCTCGCGATCAAAATAGCGTAGCAACCGATATTAGCCAAAGCATGCTTCGTATTAATGAACTCGCCGAGGCAAACGCTCAGGCGATGAATCAAAATCAAGAAGTGAGTCAAGCCCTGTCACAGCGCGCGCAAAAACTGGAAAAATTGGTTTCCAACTTTAAAACCAACACACTATCATCCAGCATCGTGGAATTCGGACGCGACGATATCGAAAGCGCTATGCGTAAAATGAGCAGCGAAGAGCTGGATAGCATTGCATTCGGTGCAATCGAATTGGATAAAAACGGCCGCATTTTGCGATATAACTCCGCGGAAGGCGATATAACCGGACGCAATCCGAAAGAAGTCCTCGGTCGAAACTTTTTCACCGAAGTCGCCCCCTGTACAGACACTCCCCTATTCAAAGGCGAGTTCGACAAAGGGGCTCGTATGGGCTTTCTCAACAAAAAATTCGAATACACTTTTGATTACAACATGCGCCCGACCAAAGTTAAAGTACATATGAAAAAATCACTGAGTGGCGATACCTATTGGATTTTTGTTAAACGTGTATGATGTGGTGGCAAAACGGCGCTAATATGCGCCGATTGATTGTCGATTTCGTACTTGGGCATATAAGTCGATTACGCCCTGGCGCTCACATGCCGTCTCCGCAAGCAGTCATGCTTTCAGTAAACTGGTCGGCTTCGCCGCTCAACATTGACTCATTGGAATTGGTGGATTGCGCAACAGCATTCGCACGAATGTTGCATATTGCGGACTCCGGGCTGGAAGATTTTTTACTTGCAAAACCTTCGGTCAACGGCTGGAAGGAGATCGCGACGGCGAGTCTTGAAAATTTTCATCAATTCATCAGCTTTTCCAGCTCAGGATCGACATCTTCTCCTGTCGTTACGACAATACCCCTCGCTCATATTCAACAAGAAGTCGATTTTATCGCTCAGCATTTGTTACCCGGCAATAGCGCTGTTCGTCGGATTTGGGCTTTGATTCCGGCTCAACATATCTACGGCTTTATTTTTACAATGGCATTGCCGAGCAGATTGGTCAATCGGCCGGAAGTGATAGATGGACGCCAACGCTTACCGATTTCATTAGAAAAAAGCTTACAGGATGGAGACATCATCGTCTCAATACCTGACTTTTGGCAACATTGGATAAATTCGGGGCTTAGATTGCCGCGTCCGGTTACGGTTGTTATGGCCGGCGCACCTTGCGCACCAAAAATACTCGCTGCTTTATTAGCGCAAAACGCAGATACCATTGAAATTTACGGAGCAACCGAAACCGGAGGCATTGGCTATCGAAAAAAACCTGATGAACCGTTTTCTTTGTTCCCTTATTGGCAAATCGTTAACGATTCGATTCGCAACCATCTTCATAGCGCTAACTTTCCAGACAAACTACACTGGGTAGATAAAAAACACTTTATTATTCGAGGACGTAAAGACGGAAAAATCCAAATCGCCGGAACCAATGTTAATCTCGAAGCGATTGCTTCAGAGATCAAACAGCATGCTGCCATTCATGAATCGGTGGTTAGGTTCGACGGAAACCGGCTGAAAGCATACATCGTACCTAATAAAGACAGCCAACTAAACTCGTCTATGTTGATCGATGAACTGTCTTCATGGTTATCGACTCGACTGCCTAGTACACAGATACCCAAACATTTCACGGTAGGTTCAAAATTGCCGCGAAATGGGATGGGTAAACTATGTGATTGGGATTAATTACTCTTTTAATCCTACTTCCTTAATATACCTATCGGAGATGAGTGTAAAAAATGCCCGCCCCACTTTTTCCACGCTTTTTCCTTGATTTTATGCGGTAAAATGCTCTCGATAAACGTCCCGTTCTGAAATCCGCTAAATAAAAACTATGAAATCATCTTTATTGTTTTCGCTACGATTATCGTTATGTTGCATCCTAAGCCTATTGACCGCAGAGTTGCCGCATGCCGAAGAGACTTTATCCGTCGATAACGAAGCGGTGACCGAACAATTGCAACAAGAATTTCACGGTTCTTATCCGGAAACCGCCTCGCCTTCGAATAAAGTCCATAGCCAAGAACTGATTGCCGCCGAAGCCGAATGGGGAATCCTACCGCCTTACCAGACTACGGTTTGGGCTTATAACGGCAAAATTGCCCCCGTTATCCGCATCAACCTGGGCGAAACGCTCAAGCTGACGTTGCACAACAAGTTACCGCAAGCGACCTCGATTCATTGGCACGGAATAAGACTGCCGAATGCCATGGACGGCGTGCCGGGCGTCACCCAGCCGGCCATCGAACCCGGCGCAAGCTTCACCTATGAATTTACCCCGAAAGACGCCGGCACGTTCTGGTTTCATCCACATGCCAATTCTCCCGAACAAATCGAACGCGGCTTGCAAGGACTATTGATCGTCGAAAACCCGGACGAGCCGAAATATTCGCAAGATCTCGCCTGGATCTTGGATGACTGGCTATTGGAAAAAGGCGCGAAAATTCACGACCGCTTCGTCACCGGTCATGACTTGATGCATGATGGGCGCTGGGGCAACGTTGTGACGATCAACGGCCATTACCGACCGTCTATTCCGGTAAAACCCGGCGAACGCATTCGGATCAGAATGGTTAATTCCGCCAACGGTCGCGTGTTCGCGCCCACCGTGGAAGGCATCGAAACCCAAATTATCGCCGTTGACGGTCTGCCGGCCCAAAGCCCCATAACGTTACAAAATTTTTATTTGGCTCCCGGCAATCGCATCGATCTGGACCTGACCATTCCTAAAAACGCCGCCGGAAAAACATTCGCTGTTTTGGATAGCTTCGGCAACAAAGCCAATAACTTGGCCATATTACAAGTGGAAGACACGGCAGCGGTAACTACGCCGACCTTCAAGCCCATCCAGGCCAAGCATTTTCCGGACTGGCGATCGGCAATCGACGCCCCGGTCACGCACGAGTTCATGCTGAACGCAATGCGCGGAGGCGAGCACGGCATTACCTGGACCATCGACGGCCACAGCGGTCACGACACTATCGCGCAAGAACTGCAAACCCAACGCTTTTACCGCCTGCGCTTCACCAATCGTTCTTATCGCTTGCATCCGATGCATCTGCACGGACAATTCTTCCAAGTCATCGCGGTCGACGACCGGCCGGTACGGGAAGGTTTTTGGCGCGACACGGTATTGATTGGTCCCAAGCAATCGGTCGATATCGGCTTGGTGCCGATCGACAAAGGGCTCTGGGCGCTACACTGCCATATTCTCGAACACGCAGAAGCCGGGATGATGACTACGATACGCATTCAATAACCCGAAAATCTCGGTACGAATTATCACGGAATATTGCTAGCGACAAAAATCATTCGACTAAAATAACCGCGCTCTTCCCAAAAATACGGCTATAGGTTTTGAATATCAACTGACGTTCCTGTCGCTGAGGCCATGACTTGGTATTCGATGCTGAAATGTGTACTTTGCCAAGACGGCCGCCACCATTAAACCTAAAATCGGCAGTTTAATCATGGTTCATTATGTAACTCAAGAGGATGCCTGAGTATCACCGACAAGCTATCGGGTGAGCGAAAGCTTTATACGAACGCTCAACAAGCTATTGAATTAACTTCTTATTCTTCATGGTCTTCATGGTGAAATGCATGTTCTAGGTTAAAGCTCGGTTTTCAGTAAAACCAGCGAGGAACGGGGCTTGAATAATGCTCCCATTCCTTTCCATACTTTCGCGCCAATAACGGCTCCTCGCCGAATACGACCCTAAGATGAAAACCGACAGCCAGGATAACGGTATAAACGAACTGCCCGGGTGCACTAAAACACAACACCCCTCCCAGAAGAATCAGCATAACTGAAATATACATCACGCTCTTTCCCAAGCTCCAGCTTGGGAAAGACACTCCGGAAGCTCAGGCTTCCTGAGACCGACACAACCCCCGCAATTCTAAATCAACCCCGGCTTGCTCGTTCAATCGTCCTTGATAGTCGGGAAGCTAGAGCTTTCTGAACAGGTTACCCAAGCTGGAGCTTGGGTAACTGCATAACAAAGCAAGCAACGACCTATATCAGTATTCAAAGACACCCTGTCCTTTGATGACTTTGTTGGCATACCTGTCAGTAGCCAGACCCATCAAATGCATGAAGATGAATTTCTGATTGAGCAAGCAGACTTTATTAACGGCACCCTGCCCAAGCGATCCAAGGTCATATTCGGAAAAACCTTCGTAATATGCAAACAAGTCATCCGCTTCGCTTCTATCGCCGGACAAGAATTTGAAGTTTTTACAGTCTTGACGAGTACTCACGATCCTTTCATACCCAGAGGATGCGCGGGCGTGGGCAGGTAGAGACGGATTGCCTTTCAATCGTATATTGTTCAAGAGAGAAATCGATACCCGGATAATTCCTCAGCATCTCATCATAGAGCCGGACAGCAACAGTTGATACCGCTATATCGGCCATCTCGACACGGAGCGGAGGCCGCGATACTCGACGATTTCGCAGGCGGCAGACGCGCGCCTAATGTACGTCCGCTTCCGGTACGGCAATCGTGTATGAAGCCGTGTGGACGACATGCCAAACAATCGTTATCCCTTGGGGAGTGAAAGTCGCAAACGTTGAATTAAAACATTCACACCGAACCTACAGCATATTGATTTCACTCGGTACATCGGGAATATCCATTGCCCATTCGAAAGCCACGGGCTTCAGGAAAGTTGAATTTCCGCTATTTGCGATACACTATGGATTCTTATGCTTAATTATCACATGGTAGTCGGGTTCGCGCGATCTTTGAATGAAACCGGCGCGGCGGAAATATGGCACTGCCAAGCGGCATGGATTCGCTATGTTCCTATAAGCTTAGCGAGTTAAACGATTTCTTTTTTCTATCGTCGGAATACAAAACAATGAATACATTAAGCAATTTATTTATCAGAACCTGCCGTCTAACAGCAATTATGATGAAAAAATTCGCATCGAGTCTGATCGTCTTGCCGGTATTGTTATACTCGGCCGGAGCCTTGGCGATTTCTGATCAAGCCGGTCAAGATTATGAAAAGGCGGTTGTTGCGTATCGTAATGGTGAAGTCAAGACAGCCATCATTCATTTAAAAAATGCTCTTCAGCATCATCCTGATTACGTATCGGCACATATTTTATTGGGCGAAGCTTATTTGCGGGAAAAAGATCTTGCCGGCGCCGAAGTCGCTTTATCTCGAGCAATGAAGCTTGGGGCCGACAAATCGCTGCTTGTCCGGCATCTGGCGCAATTGTATCTTTACCAAATCAAATACAGTCAACTAATCAATGAAATCGATCCCGAGCATTACAGTCAATCGGTTCAATCCGAACTTTACGTATTCCGCGGCGACGCCTATTTGCAACTCGGCCTGATCGACAATGCAATTGAAGAATATAATACGGCAGCTCGAAAAAACCCTGCATCGGTTGCCCCATCAATAGGTAGAGCCAATGCCCTGCTCCGCAAAAACGATTTTCAAGAAGCATCATTGTTTGCCGATCAGGCTACCTTGATGGAACCCGGTAATGCCGGTACTTGGTATATCAAAGCATCCATCAAACATGCCAAAGGCGAATTGAATGCTGCGGTCGCCGATTACGACAAAGCGTTGAGCATTGATCCCGAACATCTCGACGCCCGTCTGGCCCGTATCGGAATTTTCATGGACCAGAAAAAAGACGGACAAGCCGAGTCCGATCTTCTATTCGTTAGGAAAACGTATCCTTTCGAACCCAAAGCGGCCTATTTACTTTCCGTTGTATTGGCGCGTAACGGTAAAGTAGATGAAGCAGCTAAGTCTCTGGAGGAAGCCGACGACATTTTGAGTCAGATCAAACAGGAATTTTTACTACAACACTCGCAAAGCTTACTACTTTCAGCCTTGGTCAATTACAGCCTAAACCGGTTCGAACAAGCGTCCGTTTTCGCAAAAAACTATATCGATCGTTTTCCGGATCATCCCGGCGTCTACAAATTGCTCGGAACGATGCTCCTGTCGAAAAACGCTCCGGACAAAGTCATCGAACTGCTGAATCCGGTGATACCGCACGCGCACAAAGATTTCCGGCTATCGTTGATCCTTGCCGAAGCCTATATGAAATTGGGCCGTTACGACAAAGCAACAGAGATGCTCAACCTAGCGTCCGAAAACACCTCGCACGTTGAGGGCGGACGGACTGATTTGGGGCTGGCATGGCTTGCTTTGGGTCAAGAAAACCAGGGTATTGAAGAACTGGAACGCGATTTCGCGGCTAACCCCGTGTCCGGTACAGCCGGTTTGCCTCTGCTAATTCTCTACGTCAAAAGGGGCGAAACCGGCAAAGGAATGGCTCTCGCACGACAGTTGCATCTCAAAGAACCTGAAAATCTCACGATATTGAACATGCTTGGCATCGTTCAGGCGGCTGCGGGACAATTGACCGAAGCCCGGAACAGTTTTGAAAAGGCGGCGGAGATTAACTCCCAATTCCTTCCCGCACAATTCAACCTAGGCAAATTGGATTCGGCTGAAAAAAAATTCGACAAAGCTGAACGCCGATTGTCTGAATTGCACAGCAAATACCCGCAAAATCAAGCCGTCATGATTGAATTGGCCAGAGTACTCGGTAATACCTCGAATTATGATGAAGCGGAACGTGTGTTGACGGAAGCCAAAAAAATCAACGCCAAATCGGTGCCGGTTTTTTTAGCGCAAATCGATTTAAAATTAAAACAGCAGAAGTATTCCGAGGCGGTACAAGTTGCCAGGGGAGCTTTAGCTTTAGCACCTGAGGACGCAGGCATACTCGGTGCGCTTGGACAAGCATACCTGTCGTCGGGCAATAATAAACAGGCGGCCGTGATTTTCGAACGGATGGCCAGGAACGCCGGATTTCATGCGGAACGGCTCTATGACATCGCAAACCTCCAGATTGCCGCCGAAGATTATCTAAACGCCATCGAATCCCTTAAAAATGCCGTTTTGAGTGATGAAGCCCATGTACCCTCACGAATTAGACTAGCCGAATTGCAATTGAATTACGGTAATCCGCTTTTGGCTCTAAATTTGGCACAGGAATTGGTTGAAAAATATCCCGAAAAAGCCCACGGATACCGGTTAATGGGCGATATCCAAAGGCGCGAACAAAATTATACCGGTGCTTTGCAGCACTATCGAACGGCTTTCGGCAAAGAAAAGAATATCGATCATTTGATGAAGCTGTACTTTGCTTACAAACAGGCAGGACAAAATAACGACGCATTCGAATTGTTGAAATCTTGGACAGGCGACCGGCCGGACGACCATGCGGCGATTGCCGCCTTGGCCGAAGAGTTTTTACATAGAAACAAATGGCACGAAGCACAACAGCATTTTGAACGATTGTCGACGATTTACCCGAACGACGCGTCCTTAATGAACAATCTGGCTTACATTTATTTTCAGCAAAACGACAGAAATGCTTTACGCGTTGCCGAGCGCGCGCGCGAATTGGCGCCCGAGCTTGCCAGCGTCAACGATACACTGGGATGGATCTTGGTCCACGAAGGACAAATCGAAAAGGGCTTGAATTATTTGCGCAACGCCCACTCCAGGGCATCCGAAGATCCGGAAATTCGCTATCACATCGGCGTAGCGCTTTATCGTCTGGGCCGGCTCGACGAGGCAAAAGCGGAGTTTGAAACTGCAATAAACGCGGGGCAAACATTCAACGGCATCGAAGACGCGAAAGCATTAAGGGATAAGATCGGCCGATGATACATTAAGCGGATTAAACAAATTTCGTACCATCGTACAATAGCAGTGATATCCGGTTCGTGATAAAAAGTGTCCAAATTCAATCATTCAGCCAATCAAGGGGAAAAATATATGTTGAAAATTTATTCTGCGGCACTTTTTCTGTCCGTAGCGACAGCCTTGCCGGTAACGGCACAAGCTACGGCTTCTTTTACCATAACGTCGTCGCAGAGCCAATGCGGCAGCGGCGGTTGCACGTTCAACGGGGACGGTGTCTCGGCGGGCGTTACGGCTTTTTCATCGACAGGGAATTCAAATACCACTTTCCGAGACGCAACAACGGCTTACTGGAACGGTAGCGGTTTAGGCGTAATCAGTACAAAAGACAGCGGATCGCCTAATCATTCGGTCGATAATAATAATGGCGTCGACATCGCACTGTTTTCGTTCAGCGAAAACGTAACGCTACAATCCATTTCTATCGGCTGGAAATACTACGATGCCGATATCTCGGTATTGGCCTATACCGGAGCCGGAGCTCCATCCAGTTTGCTTGGTAATTCTGCAGGGGGTTTATTGTCTTCCGGATGGACGCTGATAGGTCATTACGCCGACTTAGTCACGAATACCGCCAAAGCAATCAACGAGGCGGCCGTTTCTTCCAGCTATTGGCTGATCAGTGCCTACAACAGTGCGTTAGGTAGCGCCCCTTCGAGCAATAGTCCGGGCGGTTATCTCGGTATGGGTAACGATTATTTTAAAGTCGTCAATTTAAAGGGTACAACGCCGCCGTCAACGGGCAACACGCAAAGCGTACCGGAACCGTCGACTATCTTAATGTTGACATTGGGGCTCATTTTCTTCTGGAAAACAGCACTTAAATCGCGTCAGGAAGGTTCCAGTCATACCTTGGCAGCATAGGGTCGAATTAGGGAACACCCATTAACTTGTCATAGTCAATAATATGCAAATTTCAAAATCTGCCGCCTCCTTTCGCAATAGTTTAGCCCATGTTATCAGCCTAGTTTCAGCACATGAACTAAATAGTTGTGGTTGGGCATGCCTTCATAGGGGCGGTCGGGGCTTATCGTCATTTGGGTCTTGGCCCCCCAGTTATACATGTAGCCGGCTTCGGTTGCCTTTGCTCCTTTAGTACCGCCACTCAACTTGATCGCATTGACTGATTTTTGGCACTCTAGGATCAGAGTGTCAATGGTCTTGTTGGCATGAACGCCTCCGAACGCCCGAGTGAACCTAACCAGTTCATCCGCAATCTCCGGTTTACTCAACTTAACATATTTTAGAAAAGCCAATATAGACAGCCCCAGGTTATATTCCAGTTCGTCCTGACTCAGTCCATTCAGAGCATCGCCGTCATTTTTCGATAGTAGTATTCCATGAATTACGGAGACGAACCCGCAAACACCACCCCAATAGTTTTGACCAAGAAGCTGCATGGTAAACCCTCTTTTTTCTAGCGTTATAATTAAGAAAACGACTCATCCAGAATAGCGATAAAAATGTTTCATTTATAGCGATGTATGCGGTAATAGCTTAAAAACATCAAATCGTCATCCCGACAGGAATTGACGCGGCCCCGGCGGCCCAAGCCGGGATGGCGCCAACTTTTAACGCGAACATAATCTAATTAATAGCCCATTCAACAAACGACGTCAATAACTCGGTAAATTGAGGTCAATCCTTATGGCACTCGCCCTTCACAGTTTCACTTATTTGACTAAGCGGATCACAGCAAGGGCTTTGATTTTGCATTATTTCGTTGGTTTCCGAGAAACCGGGGTTTCGACTAGAACAGCCCCCTTGTATCAAGATAGTTGTCGCTGAACACTAAAAATTGAAGTGCAAGGTCTGGATGTCAAATGTAAGGTCTGGCCCACAGCCTTTCTTCGTCCGGCCTACACCCATAAAAACCGGCCTCTAGTGCCCCGATGACTCAGGGCGGTCTCTCATTATTTTTCCTGATTAGCAAGATGCTTCAGCTTACCGAAGCCAAGTGTCCGAGCAGGGGCTAGTCGTAGTCGCAAAAACTAAAATATGCTGTTACCCAAGCTCCAGCTTGGGTAACCTGTTCAGGAAGCTCTAGCTTCCCGGCAATCAAGAAAGATTGAACGAGCAAGTTGGGGTTGACTGAGAGTGTGCGGAGGTTGTGTCGGTCACAGGAAGCTGGAGCTTCCGAGGTGTCTTTCCCAAGCTGGAGCTTGGGAAAGAGCGTGATGTGGGTTGGCCGTTTTTAGCTTGACGCGCATGGTTTGCGAACCCCGTCCTACTAAGGATATGCTGATCTTTGGGCTTTAGCTGAAGAAACTTGCTAATCAGGTTATTTTTTGTGCAGTCGGATATGATTGACAAAGCGCATATATAGACGTATTTTATGATTATGTCTATTAATAGATTAACAGGAAGAAACATGAGCAAGAGTGCTAAACATAATTTATCACTTGATAAATCTTCTATCGCAAAAGGCGCTTTAAACACATTCTTCAATATAACCGACGCATGGCGGCTTAATACGGAGCAGGCCATGAAGCTATTGGGATTAGACTCAAAAAGTACTTTCTTTAAATGGAAAAAGAAGCCCGAGGAAGCTAACTTGACTCAAGATAAGCTTGAGCGGCTTTCCTATATTTTTGGGATCTACAAGGCGCTGCAAATTCTTTTACCTAAACCTGAGGCCGCCGATACTTGGTTGAGTCGACCAAATTCAGCGTGTCCGTTTAACGGGCAGTCTGCTTTGGACAGAATGTTATCAGGACATGTAGCTGATCTATATGTCGTCCGCCAATATTTGGATAGCCAACGTGGTTGGTCTTAGTGAGTTATTGGAGGCCTCTTTAATCAACTGGAAACCCTGTTGGCGACTCGTTCCAAGCAGGTTTCCGCCTGTTGGTCTATTTGATCGAGTTGCAGACCCTGAGGATTTGGAAGTGGTTTTCTTTATTGAAAGCCTAACCAATGATCGTTTACGCGAAGAGGCTGGAGAGATTTCTCTTGTTCCGCAGGACGAACGAATTTCAGGCCCGGGAACAACGCCAATCATGGCCGCATTCACGCATTTAAATCCGGAAGGCAGCCGCTTTACCGATGGCTCATATGGCGTATATTACGCGGCAAAGGATATTGATACCGCTATTGAGGAAACCAAGTTTCATAGGAAACGATTTCTTGAGGCAACCAATCAGCCGCCAATAGAAATAAACATGCGCAGCTATGCGTCAGACATAAACACAGAGTTTAACGATATCCGTGGCAAACAGAGCGACATGCAGGATATTTATACTTCCAGTCCGGACCAATATTCTTATGCTCAGACACTTGCGCGTGAACTTCGCAAAAATGGCTCAAACGGTATCGTTTACGATAGCGTCAGGCGCCAGGGTGGAGAGTGTATCGCAATATTCAGACCTAAGGTTTTGTCACCCGTACGCCAAGGTAAACATTACTGTTATGTTTGGGATGGTTCTGATTTTTCAGACGTGTATGTAAAAACGGAATATAAGCCAAGCAAGAGAGGCAGAACCCAGTAAAACAACAATTTATCGGCAGGACATTTGGCGCAAGCGCGTTGCAAACAGGATGGGGTATGCTCAACACTCGTGTCACCAACCGCCATTTGAGCTGATCGATTAGCCGCTGCCGACGGGCAGCTTCCAGCTCGCGTAGCTCCGATTAGCGAACGCGTAATCGGAGGAATGAAGGCTACCTTCGAGCGATTACGCTATGCTAATCGCTCCTACGGCCCTGATCTCCAATCATGCATTGCATGATTGGAAGACTTGACCCCGTCCGCGTCTTGCAATTTCGAACAAGTCCTCTAACCCCCTTTCGGCCCCGCAAACCACCAGATTATCAGACCGACAACGGGCAGCAGTAATATCAAAATCACCCATAAAACTTGCGATCCAGTTGAAGCACCACTTTTTATAATGCTAATAATGGCCCAGATATTCAGGACAAGCACTATAAAACCCAGAAAACCGCCGACTTCAATATCCATAAGTCCCCCTAACAGGTTTGTGTTTAATGAATAAACTATTTTGTCTCATCAGCTTCAAATTTTACGCTTAAAAAATGGGTGAGTTCTGTACGGTAACGCAGATTGCTCAGCTTGCAACAAATTAGATTATGGAAATGTCGCTCAAAAATATCGTGTCTGACCCTGATGTATCCCCTCAAAACGCTCGTTACCATGCTCTGCATGGGAATGCCGCTTTAGACGCTCTGCGTCGACTGCGGCGGGCAATTGGATTGAGAAATCTAGAGAGTGTAGCGTAGCTCTTGTCGGGATTATCGACCTCTGAGGACGCAGAGCGTCCCGGGATGCATTCCCACGCAGAGCGTAGGAACGATGAAAAAATTTATATATCTATCAACCAGTTTACAGCCAAAAAATTGTTTTATTTGGCTATTTCGTGGGGATACCTCAGTGTCTGACCCCATTTTCTTATTGTTGTAAAAACCAGCCCAAATCCGCAGTCATTTGCCGAATAGTAAAATCCCCGCACGTTATCCCCCAGCCTCAAATAGCCTGCTGAAAAAATCGTGATGGAGGTTTTTTTCCGAACGTAATTCATTACTAATCAAGCAAAACATCACGGTCAGCGGTATAAAGAGCGGTGTCGTTGAGAGAAGGTATGACGCCACCAAGATTTGACGGTCAAGGCTGACGCCATACCCCGCAAAACCGTGCCGAAGCACGATTCTCAGTATGACACATCTGAGGAATAAATCCAGCCCTCATCGGCCTCTTTGTCGATGTGCCGCACCGCCCGCCTTTATCATTGTCACCGTTGTCATGCACAGGTCATCATCTGCTCAAGTTGTGATCGCGGCCAGCGTTATTGCAGCCGCGAATGCGCCGTGTCCGCTCGTTTAGAGTCTCGCAGGCGTGCCGGGAAAAAATATCAGTCCACCCACTCAGGTCGCTTTCATAATGCCGACCGTCAACAACGGTTTCAAGAACGACAGAAACAAAAAGTAACGCATCAGGGTTCCTTACAGGTGACCGCTCATGATGTACTGAAACGTAAGCACTCCGGACTCGAAAAAACCGAAACCATCGAATTCATGGGCGGTGATTTGCGTTGTCACCATTGCGGTGCCGTTTGCGGGCCATTTTTACGCCGGGATTTTGTCCATGCCGGCCGGAATTTACCGTTATTCCGGAATCGATATGCTGGTGAGGGGGGATGATGACCATCAATAAAGACATTGAAGCGAAAATACTGCGTTATCATTTTGTGGAACAGTGGCGAGTCGGCACGATTGCCTCACAGTTGGGTATCCATCATTCCGTTGTTGACCGCGTGTTATCGCAAACCGGCCTGCCGAAGGTTGAAAAATCGGGGTCAGGCCTTAAAAAATCGGGTAGAGTAGAGAACAGGATTTTACTTTCCGTAGACATGGCCTATCTGTTTCCGCTCCTTTCGTCTGGCGGTGCCTCATTAGCCCTATCCTAGTTAGTGTCTCCTGTCCTCCCTCATCAAACCGTGCATGCGCTATTAACGCACACGGCTTTCCGATGTTCTTCACACCAAGGCATGCGCTGTTTTCCAGCCCGCCTTTGTCGGAACCTTGTATAGCCCATATTTCGCATATAACTGCTGGCTTGGGAAACGACCGGCTGGGCAATAAATCTTCAAGAACATGCCGACCTTGCTACCCCGGAAGTCGACGGATGCCACTTCCGTTATTTCAGCATCCATCCAACGGCCTTCCCCTTCTGACCACAGGGTCGGCTCCTCCAATTCGTTTACGAGGCTACATGTGGGTTCACTTGCGTTACGGCCTGCTCTTTTGCTGTTTGAAAACTCACGACACCGTGTTACCACGATGCCGCTTCCTCATGCTACCAAGGCGTACGGACAATTCCTTGGACGGGACTTTAACCCGCTAGATTTACTGCTGTTACTGCGAACGGTCAAGCCTTACAATTGACATTTGCCTTTCCCCATTTTTACCCATTACACTGCGCGGATCACTGTAGAAGTTTTGATTTTGCATTATCTCATTGCTTTCCGCGTAGATAGGCCATTAAAAATCGCCCTGGGCTACACCTCGTTTTCTCCAGATTCAAAACGACAAGAAACCAATAAATCAATCGCTCTGTTTCATTGAGCTCTATTAGTTTATCGATGCCTTCAAAGGCTTTATGAAGCTTTTTTGGATCGCGTCTGCAATCAAGAACTCGAAATACGTGGGCGTTGTCATCAATAATCCTGTAGTAAACAGCCTATGGAAAACGCTTTGCCAACAATCGATGAAACCCGAAATGCACTGAATAAATTCCACCGTATATCGTCAGAGAATCTATTTCGGCAAAAAGACTATCGAAGAAGTAGTCTCCTACACCCGCTTCTTGGCGATCATAAAATTCACGAGCCGCAGCGAGGTCTTCGACAGCGGAACGAAGAATTCGGATTTTCATTCAAAGCGGGATCGTAATTCTTTCTTGGCTTGTCGCCAATCCAGTATTTCGATGCTATCAGCTTGAAACCTTTCTTCGGTTTCTTTGAGTTCACTTTCATGCCAAGACAGATTTGGAAGGCTGGCTTCGTCATTTACCAAATCGCTCCAAAGTGCTTCAATTATCTTCAGTTTCTCAATGGCGGGTAATTTGTGAAGTTCGGTTATGCTCATGGTGGAAAAATACCTGCTTGGATGATTGATATTTTTGAATTTGCCTCAGCACCGGGGCCGAGTAGCCAACTTAATTCAATAGACACGTTTAGTCAATTAATCCTCTTAATCATGACGATCGCGATCAATCCTTACATTTGTCATTAACAGGAAGGTAAGTTTCTCATTATCCTAAAGCTCGGGTCTCTCGTTGATAATACACTCTCACGGCCGGCCGGATAACGGCAATAGCGCCCGGAACGACGAGCGCAGTTTAAGTTGATCCGGCTAAAAGCCTCTGTATACAGGTGTCTTTATTCACCATCAAGGACGTTCGAGCATGAAAATCCGGCCGTCGTAGCGCACGACTAGACCGTCCTGTTTAATTTCGACGATGCCGACTCCATCTTTAGTATCCTGCCCCGGTTTGTATTTGACCATATCGATCAAGACAAAACGCTCGGACGGATCACTGGCATAGACAAAAACATTGATGTTCATCTTAGGAACGGTCTGGCGGAATTCGAATGGCATTTCCCGCAGCCATGGGATATCGTTTGCCCGCTCCGGCTTAGGCTCGGGAGGCGCAATAGCAAACGGCTGCGGCACCACGACCGGTTCGGGAACGGGCGTTGTCACAAGCGGCGCCTTGGCGGCCGTTAGCGGCTTTTGTTCCTTAACAGGACGAACTGGCCGTGATGCATCGTTCGGTTTTATTTCCAGCTTGTACTTCGAAGGAGCTTGGCGTTTCGGCGAGACATTCGAATTGGTCAATTCGGCAATTGGAGTCGTTTTTCGCTCGAGCGATAATTTCGGTTTAGGTTCTTCAACACGCGTAAGCGAGTCGGACGATCGCTGTTCGGAAACGATCGAGGCCGGAGGTCGTTTCGGAATCTCCGTTGTTTCCGTATTTTCGATCGATTTGGTTACATACCAGAACAGACAGGCGATAGCGATCAAATTAACAATCACGATGACGCCTATCCATCGAAACATGCTTTGCCGCCGCTCCGGTTCCTGCTCTAATATTCTGTTCGTGACCTGCTGCGAGGCTTGTCGTTCCCTGTCTGACTTGCGTAATGCATTAAGGATATAGGACATAACGTTATTCGTTGGTTTGCAGGCGCATCGATCGACCCGCCTCATTCAAATTATCGAGATAAATAAGGGTCTGAGGTCCCGCAATTCCGTCTTCGGTCAGGTTGTAATGATGCTGGAATTTTTTTACGCGCGCGGTCAAAACGCTATCAAAAAACTGCGGCATCGTTTCTTCGTCGGTCACGCCATCGAATAATGCTAACTGTTGCCGCAACCAAAGCACGGCCTCGGACTGGGTTCCCGGACGAATCACGCGCAAGTCTGAAACCGGGGATTCCCATAGAATCAAGTAATAACCATTCCAATATCTGAGCACATCACTCAAGGTGAATGTCGATTCCTCGTCGACTCGCATGACCGGTTGGCCTTTACGAAGACTCGCCAGTAATGCGTGACGTCTACTATCTGAATCCAACAAAAACTCGAGAACCACGGGTCTGTCCATTTCCAAAATGTCTTTCCAGCTGGCTTTACCGTGCAAACAGTTCAGACCGAGGGCCCGCACCGCCGAACAGTCGATGGGATCCGTTCCCTGATAGACTTTACCGAACAGATCGAGCGCATTAAGAATACCTCGCTCCAGCGTCAATTCAGGATTTTCCAACCATTGGTCGAATAGCATGACCGGATCGACCAAGTTTTCCGATTCGGAATTCTTCATGATCTCTTGTGTTGCCGATTGTACTGAAATCGATTGCAGCAAGCCCTCAACCGCCTGAGGAAGGTCTGTAATTGGATGTACCAATACTCTTGCTGGGTCTTCCTGCCCCTCCGCACCAACCAACCTATCGCCAAAATAATAAAAAAACCAAAGCGTTATGCTAAGCACTAACAGACTCGATAAGACCGTAAAGCGCACCCGACTCTGAACGGGTTGTGCAAGCGTCTCGCTGGCTGCCTTATCGACGATAGCAGAATTGATCATTTTTGAATCTTCCGCGTATGCGCCAAGCAACGCACGATCGCAGATGATGTTGATGACTCTCGGGATACCCGACGATAATTTGAAGATTCTCTTGATCGCGCTTTCTTTGAATAAATTCGGATTGCCATTGCAAACGAACAGGCGGTGGCGAATATAGGCGCGCGTTTCCGCGAGCGATAACGGCAACAAATGATAGCGTGCGGTGATGCGCTGATTGAGCTGACGCAAATCCCGGCTCGATAAGAGCTGCTGCAGTTCTGGCTGTCCTACCAGTATGATTTGCAGCAACTTGGTCTTACTGGTCTCGAGATTGGTCAACAGCCGAATCTGTTCCAACACTTCCCGACTCAGATTCTGCGCCTCGTCGATCAATAAAACGGTTCGCCTCCCGGCAGCATGTGCGCTGAGTAAATGCCGATTCAATGCATCGACCAAGTTCTTGAGCGATTGCCGTTCTTTGTCGTAGGAAATAGCCAATTCGTCACAGATATTTGCCAATAATTCGGTCGCGTTGAGTTTGGGATTCAAGATCAATGCAATCTCGATATTGTCCGGTAGTTCCTGCAACAGACAATGACACAACGTGGTCTTTCCCGTCCCGACCTCTCCGGTCAAAGCCACAAAGCCCCCGCCGTCGGTGATGCCATACAAAAGATGAGCAAGGCCTTCTTTATGACGGGCGCTCATGTATATAAAGTGAGGATCGGGCGCGATCGAAAACGGCAATTCCGTGAAGTTGAAATAATGGGTATACAAAGCTTTATCCTAAGTACAGCGGTTTGACCATTAAGCTCATCAAGTATATCAAGAGATTAACAAAACATTTACTCTCAACCTTGGGGCATGAGTATCTTCACAAGTCGTAACCTGAGTAGGGAAGAGTCGCATAAGCGCCAACTTAAGAAAGGAACGCGTCATTCCGCCAGGGATTGGCGGAATCCAGGACCACGGATGGCAATGCGTAGCACCACATCCATGTAATCTGGATATCGACAACACATACCGATATGACGAATAAAACCATAAACGCACCATAGAATAGGCACTAAGTTGGCGCTTATGAGGAGGGGTGGCCCATATCTGGCCCGATGCTTTCCAGAGGTGTGTCTATGGGAGTTGCTCATATTGCTCAAAACGGTATATCGTCATCAAACGATTCCGCAGGCGATCGAACTGAAGCAGTCATATTCTCACTCGATTCTTCGACCGGAATCAGCTCCCACATTTCATTCTGATGGAGCCAAAGTGGATCGGCATTGGTCATGATGAATTCATCTACCGTCATGCCCTCCACCATCGGCGGACGCTTGATTCTGAGTTGCTTGCCGTTTATAAAAACCGTCTCATATTGTTGCTGACGCGCTTTTTTCGCCCGCTTTTGAGCCATTGTAAGTTTTTTCGTAACTACTCGCCCCATAAAATAAATAAAAAAGCTTGACAGGTTTTTAGCGTCTAAAAATAGAAATTGTGCAGACCAGATTTAATTGTGGTCTTTTGGGCAGTCCAGTGCGCGCAGCGTGGATTTTGCGCATTGCAAGG
>JAHJSQ010000008.1 GCA_018830325.1 Gammaproteobacteria bacterium | reverse complement strand
GCAGTTAGCAGTTAGCAGTTAGCAGTTAGCAGTTAGCAGTTAGCAGTTAGCAGTTAGCAGTTAGCAGTTAGCAGTTAGCAGTTAGCAGTTAGCAGTTAGCAGTTAGCAGTTAGCAGTTAGCAGTTAGCAGTTAGCAAAATGATGCGGCATTAAAAGCACTTGTCAAGTCCTAATTTCCGCTTACCGTTTACTGCTTTCCGCTCTCACCTTTCAAACAACGCAATCGATTCTACATGCGCGGTTTGCGGGAACATATTCATGACGCCGGCTTTTACCAGTTTAAAACCTAAATCGTTCACCAGAATGCCGGCATCACGGGCCAAGGTCGAAGGATTACACGAGACATAGACGATACTTTCGGGCTGCCAGTGCTTGAAATGATGCAATACTTCCGATGCGCCGGCGCGCGACGGATCGAGCAAAATCTTGTTATAACGTTGTTTCGCCCACGGTAAATCGACAATCGCCTTACTCAAGTCGGCTGCGTGAAACTCGACATTATCCAGATTGTTCAAGCGGGCATTCGCCCGTGCATGATTCACCAACGGCAAATCGCCTTCGATACCGACAACTTTGCCTGCGTAACGGGCCATCGGCAAGGTAAAGTTTCCAAGCCCGCAGAACAAATCCAGCACGACATCATCCTTCGTCAAATCCAACGCTTCGATGACCCGATTAACCATGAGCCGGTTGATTTCATAATTGACCTGCGTAAACATCGCCGGCCTGAAGCGAAAAACGATATCGTGATCCGGTAAGGCATAAGTCGGGGTTACCACAGGTTCGCCATCGATCGGCGCGATCGTATCGGGGCCTTTCGACTGCAGACACAAGGTCACATTATGCTTATGCGCAAAAGAACGCATTCGCTCTTTATCCTCGTCGGTCGGCGGCTCCAACACACGTACCGCAAGCACGCAATCCTCATCGCCGATCGCAACTTCAATCTGCGGAATTTTCTCTCTGATCGTCAAGCCGCCGATCATCTCCGACAAAGCCATTAAGCGCGTTCCGACGACCGGATGCATGACTTTGCAGCTTTCGATCTCGGCCAAAAACGGTTGGCGCTTTTCGCGGAAACCGACCAATACCCTCCCCTTTTTCGCGACATATTTGACGCCCATGCGCGCCTTGCGCCGATACCCCCAATGCGGGCCGTCCAACGACGGCCAAATTTCTGGAATGTCAAGCTTACCGATGCGCTTAAACTGCTCTTTCAGCAATTCCTCTTTAATATGGATTTGCTCGCTTGAAGCGACATGCTGAAAACTGCAGCCGCCGCATAGATCATAATGCGGACATTCGGCATCGACGCGGTACTCGGCCTTACTCAATAGTTTGACGACTCTGCCTTCGGCGAAATCGCGGCGAATATCGGTATAGACGAATTCGAGTTCCTCGCCCGGCAAGGCCGCATCGATAAATACCGCCTTGCCGTCGACATGAGCGACGCCTCGCCCATCGTGCGTCAGCGAGTCGATCACGGTTGTGACCGGCGATTCCGGTAATTTTTTACGTTCCCTTTTTCTCCGCGCCATGCTTATTTTTGTCTCCAACTGCCGTTCGGTGCTTGATACCACCAACCGGACCGAGCATTGCCGACCCAACGCGCGGCAAACGTCGATTTGATTTGCGCGAACCAATTAGGTTGACCGTTGGCATTGGCGATGGCCTGGTAGAGCTGATTACGATCGGCGTTCTCGGCGGCCACCAAGCGATTTACTTGAGTTCGGTCTCGCAAAGGCACAGCAGAAGGATCACGGACCACTAAAAGACCGTCCGAACTGATGCCTATGTAGCCTGCGTCGTAATACGGTTTCAATGACGAAAAACGGTTTTGCATCGATGCGGTCAGACGTCTGATTTCGGGCGAGTCGATCGACAGATCGGCTTGTTGTGCATGCGCCGGCGCAATCACGACATTCAATACTCCGTCGATCAATCGATAAAACACGATCCTCAACGACTGTAAGTCGCTTTGGGGCTTTTGAGATGAATCAGTCGTTTGCTGTATATCTTTAATGATTTGATCCGCCGCTTTTTCCGCAGCAGCGGCGGGAAAATAGATATTAATCGTTACACATGCCGTTAGCAGCAAGGCGCCGATAATCGATATTTTTTTCATGTTTGACTCCGGTTACTCGATGACCATGTCGTCCGACGCCATCGTAATGCGTTTCAGACGCTCCAATAAAACATTCCAATCAACGCGGAGATTATACCCCATCACATCGATTCTCGGCAGGCCGCCGCCTTTGACGATGTAATACCCTTTCTCGGCCGGTTCCGCACCTGTCAACTGGCACACACCATTATGCAAATAACAGCCGATGCCGAGACGCTCGTAGCCGAAAGTCTCGAAAAAACCTAAAAAGGTTCTTGAAATCAAGTCGGTGGCCCCGCCTCCGCCGATACTGGCTAAATTTTCGACTGCGGTTTGGCTGATTCGGCGACTCGAATCGTCATCATCCGGCGTGCCTAACCATGCAAAAAAAGTCACTGGTTGCCAATTTTCCAAATAGAGATCGCGAACGAAACCGGACAAGCGCCCTTGAATACCGCCGAATTTAAATTTGCTCGTCAATTGTTCCAGATCAAGATTATCAATCTCGATTGAGCCATACACTTGAGAAAAATCACTGAATAAACCGGTAGAAGCAAGCTGACCGATCGAAATTCGGCCGTCGAACACATCAATCGTCAACTCGCCATCCAAAGCAAGCTTATTATCCCGGTAATCGACGCCGGGAATTTTGCCGCTAATCGTTCCGCTCATCGGCGTCCAGTCCAAGGCCTGCGTCAACTCTTCCAATAAAATATCTTCCAATTCGCCGATAAAAAACAAATCGTGCTCGTCGTTATCGCGTGCAGTCCAATCGAAACGTTCGATAGCTAGAGCACCGCCAAGTAATGGTAATCGCGTTTTATTTAATAGGCGAAACGAGGTCGCTTCGGTCAAAAACGATATTTTAGCTGAGTCAATCGGCACATTACCCAGTTGTAACTGTTGCCAAGCAAAGACCGAAGGTTTAGCAGGACCTTCTCGAGCAGACCAATGCAGCGACCCGATTCCATCGGTTAAAGCCAAGCGAGATTGATTGTCGCTTACGTTTAAACCATCGATATCCACAGCCAGGTCGAGCAGCGTATTATGATGTATCGAAGCGTCGGCGCTTAAACGCCCGGACAGACGCATGCCTTCTGCCGGAGTACCTAAGAGCAGCGAATCGAGATAAATGCCGGACACAGACTGCAAATTTTCCGCTTGGACAAAAAACCGTCCCTGCTCGAGACTCAAAGAAGGAATCGTTTTAACCTGACCGCTGCCGGATACCTCGAATACGCCTGGATGACGAAAATCGACATGCGCGATGTCCACTCGCCGCGAATCGGCATGCCAAGTACCCGCGCTATTGATCGAGACAGTTTCAGGCGGCAGCTTGACAAACCAGGGCTCGACATACAATGCTCCTTTGGAAAATTCGGCGCGGCTTAACCATTGCCAATTGCCCGTTACCGAATCGGCCCGGAAAGACCATACGGCATCGATATCTTCGCCGGCAAGACTACCGTCCGTAACCTGTCCGGATAAACCCTTAAGACTGGCATGGACGGAAAGCTTATTTAATTCAATTCCGGGTCCTTCGGCAGAGAAATCGATATCGGCACGCCCTGCGCCTATTTGAAAATCATCGGAATCGATAAAAGGTTTGATAGCGTCGCTTTGCAAGCCGCGCGAATTTACTTGAAGCGCCCAGAGCTCCTCTTCGACCGAGGCATGTACGTCAATTTCGCCGCCGCCGGCTTTGAGCCGTTCAATGCGTACTTCACTCCGCCGAGGACCTATACTGAAACGAAAATCGAAAGCCGGCGATTGTAACCAAGCGCTATTGATTTTCGCCCGGCCTTTGAAACAATGGATTTCATCATCGCGCCAACTGAAATCCGAACATTCGATTCCGACGAATGTTATTTCATCGAAGGGCGCGGGAAGCCCGAGAGATTGCACCGATAAAACGATATTTTGAGACGGTACCGTCAATTCGGACAACCGAATCTCAACACCTTCAAGCTGCCAACCTTCAGCTTCGATCGTAGCTATTCTCAAGCCAACCGAATCCAATGCCATTACCGTTGAAGACATCAACAAACACGAGGAAATTCCAAGCGTTTTCATGGCGAGTATTACTCCCTTTTGATCGAAAAACCGTCAAAGGATAAAAGGTATGGGATGTGTCTATCGAGGACCGCCGTTAACCCAGCACCTAAATTATCCAATATAGTTAACCATAGCCAATGGACTATGGAATTTAGGTGCTGGGTGAACCCATCCATGGGGGCTTGACGGCAGCGCTCGAACGCCAGGGATGGCGTGAATGCAGATTTTGCAGGAGCAAAAATCTGCCCTGCTGCCGACATCCTCGCTAGCCACACCCCACACCTTCATAAAGTTAGCCATTTTTTGAGTATAGAGGGAGTTGTCAATAACCGTAGCGATTAACCGGGAAAAACACCGGTCGATAAATAACGGTCGCCACGATCGCAGATAATCACGACAATCACCGAATTTTCAACTTCTGCAGACAATCTCAATGCAGCAGCAACGGCTCCGCCCGACGATACCCCGGCAAAAATACCCTCCTCGGTCGCCAGCGACCGCATCGTGTGTTCGGCGGTTATTTGATCGATATCGATAATTCTATCGACTCGGCTTCGGTCATAGATTTTCGGTAAATATTCTTTCGGCCATCGCCGAATGCCGGGGATTTTCGAATCGCCTTTCGGCTGAACGCCGACGATTTGAATCGCGGGATCTTGTTCTTTCAGATAGCTCGATGTCCCCATGATCGTCCCGGTCGTGCCCATCGAGCTGACGAAATGCGTGATACGGCCTTCGGTATCGCGCCATATTTCAGGACCGGTACCTTCATAATGCGCGCGCGGATTGTCCGGATTGGCAAACTGGTCGAGAATTCGGCCCTTGCCTTCACGCTCCATTTGCCGGGCCAAATCGATTGCCCCTTCCATGCTCGATGCGGATGGCGTCAAGATGATCTCGGCGCCGTAAGCCTTCATCGATGCTCTACGTTCCTCGCTCATGTTATCCGGCATGATCAAGGTCATTTTATAGCCTTTAATCGCGGCCGCCATGGCCAATGCGATACCGGTATTACCGCTGGTCGCCTCGATCAAGCGATCGCCCGGCTTGATTTCTCCACGCGCTTCGGCATGTTTGATCATACTCAGCGCTGGCCGGTCCTTTACCGAACCGGCCGGGTTATTACCTTCCAGTTTGGCTAAAATAATATTCGACGAATCTCCGGGCAAGCGTTGTAATTTAACCAGAGGAGTATTGCCGACACAGGATTCTATCGTTTTAAATGTCATGTCTGAATTGTCTAAAGTAAAGTCATTGCTGTGAGGAAAATAAAGCTAGGGATTTGGACCTAAATAACGTCCCTGCCAATAGTGTCTATTTTCCAGCTTTTGAAAAGATTTTTCGGCTAAGTCTTGCTTTCGATCGAAGACGGCTCTAGCGGTATTTCGAATGCGAACAGACTACCATAACCCTCTCCTTTCGATTCGGCCCAAATTCGCCCACCATGGTGCTCGACAATGCGCCGGCATAAGGCCAAGCCCATTCCGGTACCCTCGAAACGCGTTCGCGGTTGCAAGCGGCTGAAAAAAGCGAACAAACGATCAATCTGCGCCGGATCGATGCCAATGCCATTATCCTTGATACGCACTTGCCAAATGCTATTGTCCCGCTTTGAATTTATTTCCAGATGCGGCTTATGTCCTTCGCAATATTTAACCGCATTGCCGATCAAATTCTGAAACAAACGAATCATTTCATCCGGACTCGCATACACATGCGGCCATTCGCCGTCGATATCGATGATAGCCTTCGACTCGTTGATGATGGCCGCCAAACCGGCGAGCGACTCGTTGAGCACCTCGAGACTTTCTATCCGGCGCATCGCCTCGGTTTTACGACCGACACGGGAAAACTCGAGTAATGACATAATCATCGCATCCATGCGTTTAGCCCCTTCAAGCACGAAATTAAAATTAAGCTGACCGTCTTCGTCCAATTTATTATTCAAATCGTTCGCTAAGAATTGCAAATGCCCGGTGATACTTCGCAAGGGCTGACGCATATCATGAGAAACGCTGTAAGCAAATTGTTCGAGATCGGCATTCGATTGCTGCAAGGCTTCAGTTTTTCGCTCGAGTTGCTCGGTCGCATGCCGACGCTCCATTTCACTCGCGGCACGCGTTGCAAACACTTTCAATAGAGACAACATGAATTCGGGGTCTTCGATCGGCTTGACATCCATCACCCCCATATGCCCCAAAAATTGGCCTTGACTATCCGACAACGGTATTCCTACATAACTTTCTACGGCGTTTTGTTTTAGCCAAACATCATCCGGAAAATACTCGGCGACTTTTTCGGAAAACACGCTAATCCGTTTTTTGATAACATTCTCGCAAGGCGTGCCGCAAATATCGTAACTAAAATTTTCGCCGACCATTTCACCGTTCCAAAACGCGATCGTTCGCGCTTTTCGAAAATCATTGCCATCTATTTCGGCAACGAAAGCAAAACGCATGTTCAATACGTTCGCCAAGCATTCAACCAACGATGCAAAAAAAGTTTCCCCAACAACGGACGACGTTCCTTTAATAATCGCCTCCAGCGTATTACGCGTTTGCGTCAAAAGCTCGGTCTTTTGTAACACACGCCGACGTTCCGCCTGTAATTTCTTATTGACCCTCCATAGACTCAAACTCAATAACGAGATCAAAGCGGCAATGACTACAGCGGAAATAATTTGCAGCGAGTAACGCTGCCAAACATCCTCAAGCGTAAAACGGGGGGGCGAATCGAAAGGAGGTAAACGCAAGTCTCGCAACAAATCCGCCACAGCGGTGTAATCGGCCGGAATGGTAAAACCACGAATTGCTAATTGGTGCGTAACCTCGGGATTGTCGGTTAATAAGAATAAAGCGGCTACAACACGACGAGCCAGCGTTTCGTTAATATGAGGCAAAGACGCAATAGGCCATTCGGGAAACAAACGCGTCGATATCGCAGCAGGAAAATCGGGTAAATCTTGACGATTTAGTACATGCACTCGGGTCAGGTCGAGTTTTCCTTGCAGAGCCATCGACTCAAGCACACCGCTACGCACAAAACCGACCTCGGCATCGCCGTTAAATACGGCTTCTATGACCCGGTCATGAGGCATCCCTGTTATCAATGGCTTAAAATCCTGACCGGCATATAAATTATTTTTCATTAATTCATGAGCCTGCATTTGGTAGCCGCCCAGCGACCGGGTCGTAGCAACGGCAACAGTTTTTCCGCGCAAATCGGACAAATGCCGAAGCTGTTTACGATCGGCCAGTGTAAAAATAACGCCGCCAAATGCTGAAAGCGCTCGATCACCCTCACTTTTAACCAAAGTTGCCAAAGGCGCCGACAAACCGCTTCGGTAAGCCATTAGCCAATAATGGGATGGATTCGTTAAAATAAGATCGATTTGACGCGTCGCGACTGCCTGCTCCAACTCCTCATAATCCATTGCCTCGACACTAAATTCGCAATCCGGAACCGCTTGATTCAAAATATCCGCTAGCGGTTGATATTGCTTCTGAATATAGTCTTTAGAACGATAAGCCAAGACGCCTATTTTCAGAGGTTCTGCCAAAACAGTTGACTCAAAAAGAATGCACAAAAAAACTAGTCCGACACAGTTAGAAGCGTTTTTGTCTATTCCGGCAAGCTTTTTCATCGGACCATCCGGTGTTCAACAAACGATAGTTCAATGCTAATGACTAAGGAACGAGCATGAAATAACTTCGACAACTGTTGGAAGGGGGAGCGGAGGCTCGATTGACAGGTGTCGGCGGCAAGGCAGATTTTTGCTCCTGCAAAATCTGCATTCATGCCATCCCTGGCAATCAGATACCCCGCCGTCAAGCCTACATGGACGTATTCACGGCGTCCTGTCAAGCGAGTCACCGAACCGCCGCAAAGCCTACTACTTGTAGAAGTTATTTTGTGCATATTCCTAAGTAATAATAACTTAACAAACAACTTCGACAATTCGTGCTGCCTCTTACTGATCTCTCAAGCGTTGCAACCAACTTTCCGCCGGCTCGGGTTTACCGTATAAGTACCCTTGATAAATCACTCGGCCGCGAGCTTTCAAAAAATCGCTCTGAGCTCGAGTTTCCACCCCTTCAGCCACTACTTGCAAGCTCAAATGTTGCGCAACCGCTAAAATAGTTTCGACCAATGCGGCATCGTTCGGATCGGTTGGCGCATCTTGAATGAAACTTTTATCAATTTTTATTTCATGTATCGGCAAGCGTTTTAAATAAGCCAAGCTCGAATAGCCGGTACCGAAATCATCCATCGAAAAATGAATGCCCATCGTCGACAACGTAGTCATTTTAGCCACTACATCTTCGAGATTACCGATCATTAATCCTTCGGTCACTTCCAAAACCAAATGTGTCGGATCGGCACCGCTCATCATCAATTGCCGCTTTATTTCCCCCACGAAATCCGAGCGTTCAAAATGCCTTGGACTGATATTAACCGAAAGCCGAATCGAACGGCCTTCGCCATCGAGTTCGGCCAATATCCTGCAAACCGAACCGAGCATCCAACGATCGAGCGCTACGATCAAATCGGTCGCTTCGGCCAGCGGAATAAATACTCCTGGCATGATCAAACCTCGTTCAGGATGTTGCCAACGCACCAGAGACTCCGCTCCAACCTGGACACCGTCGCTATCGACCTGTGGCTGCAAATAAAGTTTGAGTTGTCCTTCGGCGATCGCCGTACGCAATTCCCCTTCGAGCTTGAATCGCTCCTTGACCGCATCACCCATCGCAGTTTCGAAGAACACAACACGTCCTCCGCCTTCTGTTTTAGCGCGATGCATGGCCATATCGGACTGGCGTAATATATCGATTGCTGTTTCACCGTTCCCTTCGGAACACAGTGCGATTCCGACCGCAGCATCGAGATGCAATAGCTCTTTGTCGACCTCGAAACCGCGGCGCAATTCAGCTCGCAGTTTTTCCGCCAGAGCTAACGCTTCTCGTCCGAACGCTTCTTGCGTAGGCGATTGGCGTGTCAGCAAAACGGCAAATTCGTCGGAATCCAATCTTGCCAATAAATCATCATCACTCAATGCATCAAACAAGCGGTTAGCAACGGTTTTAAGTAATTCATCGCCGATCGCCAGTCCGCGAGCTTCATTAATATCCTTAAAACGGTCAAGATTTAATATGAGCACGCCGGCACATCGACCTTCCCGATCAGTACTAATCAAGGTTTGCTCCAATTCCTTCAAGAACAGAGCACGGTTGCCAAGACCGGTCAGCGGATCGCGCCACGCCAGTTTTTCGGCCGCCTCTTGTGCGCGCCTGATTTCGCTTAGATCGGCAAATACGGCGATATATTGCGTCACGTTTCCTCGCTCATCCCTAACCGCGCTGATCGTTTCCCATTCCAGAAACAGCTCTCCATTCTTGCGTCGATTCCAGATTTCGCCGGCCCATTCCCCTTTATTCTGCAACGATCGCCACATTTCAGCCCAAAACAATTTACTATATCGCCCTGAATTTAACAGGCGAGGGTTTTTTCCTTGCACTTCAGCTTCGGTATAACCGGTAATGCGCGTAAAGGCCGGATTAACGGTAATAATGTTCGCATCGGCATCAGTCACCATGATCGCTTCGCCGGCCGTCTCAAAGACACGAGTGGAAAGTCTATGGCGCGCCTCGGCTTGTTTACGCTCGTTAATATCGCGCCCAACCACAACCAAGCCTTTACGGCGACCATCTTCATGAAACAACGGAATTTTAACGATCTCAAACGTTCGCGAAGATCCGTCGGGGCGGGGAATTTCTTCTTCAGCCCGGGAAATTACACCGGATTGCCAAGCTTTTTCGTCGCTGGCTTCACAGGCCAAAAAAGCCTCTTTATAAAAGTCTTGGTAAGCCGCTAACTCGGAATCTTTTTTACCTCGATAATCGACATGCTCCAAACCGAATAATTTCAAATCGTAATCGTTTGCTTCGAGCCAACGCCCTTCGCCATCCTTAAAGCAAACGATATCCGGCATCGCATTGATTAACGTACGCAAATGCATGCCGGTTTCGGCCAAACGTTGCTCAAGGCGTCCTCGGCTAACCGCATAACGAATCGCACGCACCAACCCATCGGTTTCGAAACGACCTTTGACTAAATAGTCCTGGGCTCCGCAATCCAATGTCCGCAATGCGAATTGACTATCGTCATTTCCGGTCAAGACAATCAACGGTACAGTCTCTGCGGCTTGACGAACCGCATCCACAGTATTGAGCCCACTCGAGTCCGGCAAGGTCAAATCGAGCAAAACTACATCGAGCGAACCGTCCTGCAACTGGTGTTTAGCTTCGGTCAAGGTTGTTGACCAAATAATTTCGAAATGGACGTCCCGAGACGCACTCAAAGCCTGACGCACCAAATTAGCATCGCCGGGATCATCTTCCACCATTAATACCCGGTAAGATCCGGTGTTTGCCATCATTTGTTAAACATTTAAAGGGTAATCATTATTGGGAATAATTATAAAGGTATCCGAAAATTTTTTACTCATTGGTTTTTATTTATCGCTTTTGCTACTCGTTTTCGATCGAAAGACAGTCTAATAATGAAAAGTGTAGGAAGTGTCTATCGAGATAGAACACTTGTAAAATTAAATGAATAAACTAAGCTCTTCTGTATAAAAAAACATAAGAAAAATCGATCTCGTAACGCTCCGACGCATTCTTTATAGACTACCCTTGCAATCCGAGACACCAGCCGAACACCTGCTTAGAAATTACAGTATGACTCACGGATGATCGTCTATCTTGTCTATTGATACTTGACTACCCGGACACCTATCCCCATGCCGTTTAGAACCGATTACGACTACTCCACCGAAGAAAACATTCAATTCATGCATCGCATCGTTAAACTCATGATGCGAAATAAAATTACCCCAACCCCAATCAATTATGCCGTATTTTACGAATATACAGCGAGTTACAATGACAACCTCAAGGCCGCCGTCGACCAACTCATTGCCGAAAATAACCCTTTCGACATGGAGACCGGCCTAGCTTTATATAAAAAACATATCTGTCACGCGGCGCTGGTATCGTTCGACAAAATCAATCAAGATATACAAAGGATCATTAATCATACCGAAAAATCGGTTAATGAAACCCAGCAAAAAGCATCCGAAGCCAGCGATAGTTTTGAGGAAAAATCGATACGCCTGGAAAGCATAACGAATTTGGAAGAATTGAAAACCGTACTGACGGAAATTGCCGGCGAAACAAAGAGCTTGATTGACACCAGCGATCATTTTAAGTCACAACTGGAAGCCGCTAACAAAGAAATGGAACAGCTGCGCAAGGAACTTTCAAAAGTCAAGGAAGCGGCGACTGTCGATGCACTTACCGGGCTATTGAATCGCGGAACATTTGATGAGACGCTAACCAACCTCCTCGAGGAATCGAGCGACAAAGACATTTGCCTCACACTATTGGATCTGGACCACTTTAAGCAGGTTAATGATAAATTCGGACATTTAATCGGCGACAATGTGTTGAAATTCACCGCATCGCTACTGAAAAAGTATAGCGAAAAACATCATTATGTCGCTCGTTACGGGGGTGAGGAATTGGCCATCATCATGCCCAACACTTCATTATCCGCAGCGCAGGATATTGCCGAAAAAATCAGAACATCATTACAAAACAGCAGACTAAAACGCAAAAATAGCAACGAATCGATCGGCACCATTACGTTATCGATCGGTATCGCGACTCGAAAACAAAACGATACAATTGAAAGCTTTATCTTACGCGCCGATCAGGCCCTATATAAAGCCAAAGAAACCGGGCGTCACGGCGAAACCGTTCTAAACTTCTTGACTTTGGTATCGCAATATAACCTTTCTCGAATTCTCTGTCATGCGTAGGTAATCGAATACCCGTCGTACATTACGCGCCAGCTTTTCGATAGTGGCTGCCACACTGTCTTTACT
>JAHJSQ010000057.1 GCA_018830325.1 Gammaproteobacteria bacterium | reverse complement strand
GCGCCGATGATAGTGTGGCACTTTGCCATGTGAAAGTAGGGAATTGCCAGGCGCTTATCCCAAAAGCCCGTGTTGAGCACTCAACACGGGCTTTTTTTTGCCCTAAGGTTTTGCAAAAGGATGGCATCCATTAGGTACGCGCAGCGTACCCTCACAGTTAGGTTTGTAATTGGATGGGCTAGTCAATAAAGCTAATTGATTCATGGACGAAAACCAAATTGTTATAGAATGGTCGAATAGTTGTATTTACTTATAACAATGGAAAAATACATTGATGGCCTCGTTAAAAAATAAGCTTATCGCTAAACCGGTGTTGCAAATTGAGCAGAAAAATAGTTTATCCTCAATTAATCTCAAAGGTTCATGGAACTTATTAGCAATCAACGAAAGTCCAGCTATTACTCGAGAGCTTAAAGGACTGCAATTTAATTCGGATTGTATATGGCGCCTTGATGAGGTCGATGCGCTCGATAGTGCGGGAGCTTGGCTAATATGGCAAGCCTGGAGGGGAGAGTTTCCAAATCAAGTGCAAATGAGGCCGGAACATAAACGCTTATTCGATCGCTGGAAAACCTTTAGCTATGCACGGCCGGAAGAAGCACAGAAAAGTTTAGTACAAATCTTCAAGGACGGAAATAAAGTCATTTTGGCTTTTTATAGGCATGTATTTAATGGAATTATTTTGCTTGGCCAATTATTGCTCGACACAGCACATCTATTCAGATCACCGAACAAAATACCTTGGCCGGAAATATCAATGACTATATATAGTTCCGGTGTAAAGGCGCTTGGCATCACAGCGTTAGTTGGCTTTTTGATTGGTATTGTTCTCAGTTATTTGTCCGCACTACAGCTGCAAGCCTTCGGTGCGGAAATCTACATTATCAATATTTTGGGGATGAGTATAATTCGAGAGTTGGGGCCTTTGTTAGCGGCTATTTTAGTAGCAGGCCGATCAGGATCTGCGTTAACCGCCCAAATAGGAATCATGCGCGTTGCAGAAGAGTTAGATGCATTGTCCTCGATGGGAATTTCGCATTCGCTACGAATCATTTTTCCAATAGTAGTCGCGTTAACAGTAACGTTACCGTTATTGACGGTATGGACTAATGCGGCCGCTCTTATAGGTGGTATTGTGTCGGCTTGGCACACGCTCGATATAAGTATGCAACAGTTTGTGCAGAGACTACCTGATTCCGTACCTTTGGTTAATGTATTTATTGGAGTGGGCAAGGCCGCGGTATTCGGCATGTTAATAGGAATGATAGCCTGTCACTATGGATTTCATATTAAACCCAATTCGGAAAGTTTAGGGAATGAAACGACCAATTCCGTTGTCGCTTCAATTACTGTGGTGATCATGGTGGATGCGATATTTGCAATTTTATTTATGGGAACGGGAATGCCATGAATGATGTCAATGCAATCCACATGGAAAACATTTGGACCCAATTTGGTGACAACGTAATTCACGAAAATATTAGTTTCAGTTTGTCAAAAACGGAAATTCTCGGCTTGGTCGGGGCATCTGGAAGCGGAAAAACGACATTGATGCGTGAAATGATCGGATTGCAGGCTCCGACCAAAGGACGTGTTACGGTAATGGGGCAGACCTTAGATTATGAGTCCGGAAATATGTCAGGGCTGATGTTAAGTCAGTGTGGTGTATTGTTTCAAAAAGGCGCTTTATTTAGTTCGTTAAATGTTTTCGATAATATTGCGTTTCCGTTGCGGGAAATTGGTGTCAAGGATTTCGAATGGATAACTCATTTGGTTGCTTTAAAATTAGCGATGGTTGGCTTATCTGCGAAGGACGAGGTGCTCATGCCAGCGGAGCTTTCTGGAGGTATGGTTAAAAGAGTGGCTCTTGCCAGGGCCTTGATTTTAGAGCCTACGTTATTATTTCTTGATGAGCCGACATCCGGTCTTGATCCCATTGCGAGTCAAGGATTTGTGGATCTATTGTGCGAGCTTCATCATGACTTGGGTTTTACGGTTGTTATGGTCACCCATGATTTAAACGTTTTGAATGATTTGTGTACCAAAGTTGCTGTGTTAGCGGAAAAAAAATTAATTGCATACGGTCCGTTAGAAGTCGCGCTAAAGTGTAGCCATACTTTTGCGAGACAATTTTTTCATAATAAGCACGCTGAGAAAGTTTTTGTGAATAGAGAGCATTGTTTTGGGTAGAGATACGCACGCTTTAGCTACCGGTCTTTTTTTACTAACACTGATAATAGGACTAGTCGGCATAGTGTATTGGATCGGTAGCTTTGAAAAGGCACGTGATCTTTATGTTATCTCGACTAGAGACTCAGTAACCGGTTTAAATCCCGAATCTACCGTGTATTACCGGGGTATTGCGGTCGGAAAGGTTTTGACGGTAAATTTCGATCCGAGCGATCCACTGACAATTTTGGTCGAAATTGAGGTGGATAGCAATATACGATTTACACGAGGGATTTTTGCGACATTACGTCTAAAAGGGGTGACAGGGCTAACGCAAATCGATTTACAAGATTCGGGAGACAGCGATGAATGGTTGTTACCTGGCGACAGGCCGGAGCAAAGAATTCCGTTGCGGCCATCGTTGACGGATCGTTTATTGAGTTCAGGCGAAGAAATATTAATGAAAGCCGAACAATTGATGATACGTCTAGACCGTGTGTTGAGCGATGAAAATGAAGAGCATGGAAGTGAAATTTTACGTAATTTAAATGTCGTCACCGAAAAAATGCCAAAACTTGAGGATCAACTGGGTAAGGTATTGGAAAGAATGCCGAATTTAATAAATAGTACGGAGACTACGCTCGGTCAAATCGGTGATTTGACGATTGATTTAAAAGCGGCGGCGAATAGTGTAAAAGTGCTTGGTGACCGAGGGGATGCATTGATCGCATCGGGAGCGAATGTTGGGGATGTGCTGACAGGGACAACATTACCAAAAGTGCATCAAACAATGAATGAATTACAGTCCACAATGAATCAATTAAAACGAGTTGCCAATATGCTCGAAGCTAATCCTCAAGCATTAATATTAGGCCCGGTTAAAACCGAGCCTGCTCCGGGCGAACCGGGATATGAGGAGCCGCAATGAAAGTATCACTAACGTGTTTGTGTTTAATCATGCTGATAAGTGGCTGTAGCTATAAAACTAGACCCGATGGAGCGGCTTTGCACGACCTTGGGCTTATTGTTCAGCGAAATGCTGAGCAGGCCCCATTACATGTCGAAGTAACAGCTCCGGAGTGGTTAAGGGATACGAGAATTCACTACAGGCAGCTTTATTTAACCCCCACCATTGTAAAATTTTATAACCTAGACCGATGGATCGCGCAACCGGCCGCTTTATTGGCCAAGCACTTCGCAGCAATTCCAGTAAGCGAGCCGTTAACTGTAAAAGTGCGTTTATTGGATTTTGAACAACGTTTCGACACTCCACGGCAAGCGCGTTCGGTCGTTGCTTTTGAAGTTGAAGTGTATAAGGTGAACGAAAATGCACCAAAAGCTCGAAAAACGTTTCAATTTGAACAAGTCAATATATCGGCAAATGCATTGGGTGCGGTCAATAGCTTTGCCGACTTGACTGAGGTAGCCGTGAGTGAAATGAGCGCTTGGTTTAATTCTTTGCGTTAATCCATCCTTGGCGCCAAACCTTCCGGCATCTGCACAGGTAAAGTCGAAATAGGAAGTGCGTTAGTCGATGTCAAGGCGTTTTTTGTGGATAATCAGTCATTTCACCTAATCTTAGTCAAATAACACAGTTATTTAATGCATGAATGCGTGTCAATGAGTTGCTGAACGCGACTGATCACGCGATTTCATTTATGTTCAGAGGGCTTATCTGAAACCCAAACTAATTATACGGTGCAAAATAGAGGCCAAGGTTAGCGGCCAATTGTCGCGCGGCAAAATGCCACATTTTCCTGGTCGCCTTTAATGGATACACTTTGCTTCGACTCTTGTATGCACTCTTCACGAGACTAGAGTTGAATCCTTCCTCTTTAATGCGGCCTCCCGGCCGCATCTTTTTTTCGACATCCCAGTTTTAAAAAAGGTAAGTTATGTCAATTTTCAAAAAACCCGATTTTTTCGATTTCAAACCGCTAGACCTCGAACATAAAGTGTTTTTGCCGACGCGGGAGCTTTACAGTAGTCTGAGCCTGCAAGTAAGCGAGCTGTATCGACAAATTAAAACGGTCTTGCTCGATTGGCACGCTGAAGTGGCCGTTACCGCGAAGCAAATTTATGCGCATCCGGTCGAGACGGGCTCGCAATGGTATGCTCAAGCTGTTGATTACGGTGCGCAGATGTATGCTCAGGTTAACGAGGTTTATTTTCCGAAAGTCGAGTCTATGTATGAACAGACAGTAGTCGATGCGACACAATTGGGTCTGCAAGCCGGCGAATTTTGGCAAGCGTTTTACGATCACCCTCAAGCAACGGTCGCGGCATTGATCGAACCGGTGACAAATTATACGAATCAAGCAGTTGACGTTGTGGAAGTCTATTTTGTGAGCGTTTATTCAGCGATTGTGGACTTGTTCAATTTAATGCTTGAGCAACCGACTGAAACCCTGGAAGCCGTATATCAAAATGCGTTAGCGGGATTGTTGGACATTTATTTTCAATTGATTTCATCGTTATTGGCGATGCTGTAAAAAGGATCGCACGATGATCAGTTCTCTTGATGATCGCCCACCGGAGCCGCGAATGCATCGGCAACCAATTCATCGGTATTGTCGCCGGTCAAAGATTCCAGAAAAGCAGTTAAATCGTCTATTTCAGCCGCGTTTAAATTCAAAGGATTGATCAGCGGATCTAAGTTTTCATTGCTAATGCCGCCCTGGTTATAGAGCTCGACGACTTCTTTTAGTGTTGAAATCGAACCGTTGTGCATGTACGGAGCGGTCAGCGTGACATTGCGCAACGACGGGGTTTTGTAACGCCAGCGGTCGTTTGGGTTTTGCGTGACTTCATAGCGACCGAGATCGTTGCTTTTGGTTTCCGAGACCGATGCGATCAATTTGTTATCGACATCGACAAAGACGCCGGGGGCGACTTGCACGCGCTGAGTTTTGGCATCGCCGCCCATCGCTTCATGGTAGCCGATGCCGGTATTATGAAACGCATTGTCGGTGAACAGTGCGGTTTCCTTGTCGACGGTGTGGCAAGCCGAACATTGAGCTTTACCGCTAAAAAGTTTGAATCCGCGTTGAGCGGATGCGCTCAATGCCTGTTTTTCATTTCCGTAATACCATCGGTCGAACGCTGAGTTGCCGGAGTTCAGCGTGCGTTCGTAACTTGCGATCGCCATGCCGATTGTTTCGATTGTCGGTCCTTTGCCGAAAGCCTTGTTGAAAAGAGCCTTGTATTCGCTATCGTTATGCAATTTCTCGATTACGCTGCCGATCGAAGGATTGGCCATTTCGTTGTGCGCCAATAATGGCCCCCAAACTTGATGTTCGAGGCTGGTTTCGCGGCCGTCGTGAAACAGTTTTGTGTAATAGGCGACATTGTAAAGTGTCGGGCTGTTGCGCTTGACGGTACGGCCTTCGATTCCGACCGCGGTTTTCATCTCATTGCTGGTAAAGCCTTGCTCAGGAATATGGCACATTGCACACGAAAAAGTATTGTTCAGCGACAGCCGGCGATCGTAGAAAAGTTTCCGCCCCAATTGTACTTTTTCAGGTGTGATCGGGTTGTTTGCCGGAACTGGTACGGGCGGCAGGCCTTTTGGCGGATTGTAGACCGTTTTCATCAAATCGGTAGCTTGACCGGTCCGGTCGGCCAGTGCGATGCTATCCGTCCTGTAATCGTCGCTTTCGTAATTCGATTTATCGTCGCCGGGTCGAAAGCGTTTGAAGACTTGTTTCGACTTTTTACCAGTGGCGACGGCTACCGGTTGCAGTAAGGTCTTCACATCGTTGATTAAAGTGTCGGTATGCAAGAACGAAACGCTGTAGATGTTGCGGATTTTTTTGTTTCGGTCGATCAAATAGACGCGCAAAATATGCGAAAAAGTGCCGGTGAAACGTCCGTTTTCGTCGTAGACTTTCTGGATGCTTTGCCGATAATTATCGAGAATCGGCCGCAACTCGGCTTCCGAAGCAGTCGTTAGGAAGCGCCACTCGATGTTTTCATCCTGCAGGTGCTCGCCATACTGTTTCATTTTCTCGGGCGTGTCTTGTTCGGGGTTGAAGCTTAACGTCAACAAACGCAGTTGTCGGCTCAATTCGGGGGCCTTTTTAAGCCGGTTTTTGATTTTATGAAACACCCCGGTTGCTAAAGGGCAGCCGTTGACGTCGCTGCACGTCGAATAAATAAAACTGAGTAGCACGATCTTATCGCCCATCAGTTGATGCAAGTTAACAGCTTGGCCTTGTTCGTCGAGAACTTTACCGTCTGCGGCTTTTCCGAGCGCCGGTAACAGATAGCTGCCGACGGCCGGGAGTTCGTATTGCAGCGCGCCGTAACCGGGCGCAAGCGTTTCGTTGTCGGCCTTGACGGAAAAGACCGCTACGCTCGACAGCAAAATGACGATGGTAAACAAATGTTTCATGGCGTCGCTCCGGCGAATCGATGGGAACAGAGAGCGGCCGAGGCCGCTCATTGAGGTTATTGATATTTCGTAAGCAGGTTGGGCTGCTGGCTGTTGCTGCTATAAAGAGAATATGCACCGAACCGCATTTGATGCGCGCGGCCTAACTTTTCTTTGATGAAATCGATCGAGAACTGTTCTTTAAGTTGTGTTCCATTCCAATGATAAAGCTTGAAGAACTGCTCGTTATCGTCACCCTTTTTATCCCAGTTGGCCAATAGAGAAGTCGTATAATAAAGACGTTTACCGTCCCAACTTGACGACACCATATTGACTTGGGAGCCGATTTTTTGTTCGTAAACTTGTTTCGGGTTGAACGGATCGCTAATGTCGAAACCTCGGGTCTTCCCGTCCATAAAGGTATTGACCCATAATGTTTTGTCATCGCTCGAAATAGAGATATCGACCGGCAAAGGTATTTTAGAAGGATCGCCAATATCGGCTACTGCTTTCGCTTGCCATTCGCCTGCTTGGTCTTCATAAATCAACCAGATCTTCGATGTTAGTGCTGTGCTGGTAAAGCAGTAGTTATTATTAGCTCCCCATGCGCAACGAAGTTCCAACGGCGCACCGGGAACGTCGAAGACTTTTTTCGGTTTGCGCGCATGCAGGTCCCATTGCACGACGGTATTGCCGAAGCGTTTCATCGCCTCGGGATCATTCAGCATTTTACCGAAATCCATCATGTAATTAGACCAACCGGTGAAAGACGACGTTAGCATTAAGTTGCGCCTTGGCAGTACTCGAACATCGTAACCGTAACCATCGGCGTAGTTTCCGGTTTTGATAGCACCGCGTAAGTCGCTGTCGGTTGGGTGCCAGTGCGTGGCGATATATTCCCCTTCGTTGGTGTATTCGACTAGAGCGGTTCTGCCGCCATGATCTTTGTTATTAGAGAGCCCGGTGATCAGCATGCGACCGGGCAAGGCGTAGGTCGTATGCGGGCCGACTACGCCACCGCTTTTCGCGACGAAATCGCTGATGACCTTCGTCAATTTGGGTTTAGCCGGGTCGCTATGAACGTCGAAAATAAAAACCTTATTGGTATCGAGGCCGCCAGCCCACAAGTATTGCCGATCATCGGTAAAGCCGGAATGATGCGCCTCATTCCGTCCGCCGACCGACAGCGAGTTGACGACTTTGCCATAGTTTTTGGACTTAGGATTGACATCGACTGTGACAAGCTTATCCTGCTCATCTCCGACACCTTCCATGCCGAGCGTCCAGATATAAACAAAGTCTTCCTGTCCGACAATCTTGGCCATATAGGGGGACATACAGGTTTCGTCAGCTTGTGCAGGATGTATGCTAAGGCTGCTGATCATGATTGTAGAAGCGGCAAACAAGGCGGATTGAGTTAGTTTGCCAAGAAGGTTACGGTTCTTGCTTTGTGATTTCATGGTATGCACTCTCTTGTAATTATCTGAGTAATAGTGAGTTTTCGTGAGTCGGACTGATTACCTCCTTTGGCTGATAGTGTTTCTGGGGTGATAAAGTGCTTATGTTTCGGCAGTGGTCGGATCAATAATCGTCTTGATTTGGCTGATACGATTAGCAGGGAATGATCCTTGTTGAGCGTGTTCCCGAATAGCCGTTTCGTCAGGTGCGATATAAACACAATAGACTTTATCATCGGTTACATAGCTCTCAATCCATTGAATTTTCGGTCCCATATTCTGAAGAATGGAACATGACTTTTGAGCGATACCATGAAGGTCTTCGCTTGTCAATGATCCGGCATTGGGGATTTCTCGTTCGATAATGAATTTTGGCATGTTTTTCTCCAATTAAAAATGACTGGTCGTCTCAAGTGAGATTGAAAAAATTAGGCTTTGAAATAGCCCTCCAACAAGCTCCGGCAACATTGTTTTAAGGGTTCCGAGGATTGTTCGATTTTCATTCTAAGTAACGCGCCTTGCCAAGTGTTTAGTAATAAATCGGCCATTTCCTCTGCCGTCAGATCGGATCGAACGGTTCCTTGTTGTTGTGCTTGTGCAAGTGCAGAGCGCATAATGTTGCGATAACGAGTTACCGCGGATTGCAATGCCTTTTGGCATATTTTGCTGGTGTCGCCGATTTCACCCATGAGGTTGCCGAGCAGGCAGCCGCCTTTGAAGTTTTGTTTTTCGGTTTCGGCAATCAAATCGCGGTAATAGCGTTTTAACGCAGATAGGGCGTCGCCATTCGAATGTTCCAAATATGTGTCAAGCTGTTTAATAAATGGTTCAATGTAGTGCTGAATGACCTCCGCGCCGAAATTTTCTTTACTGCCGAAATAGTTGTAAAAAGACCCTTTTGGTATTTTAACGGCATCCAAAATTTCTTTAAGTCCGGTACCATGGTAACCCTGCTCCATCAATAGCTTGACGCCTTGATTGAGTAGATTATCTCGGTTGATTTGTTTTTGCGATATTTCGATCATGGGAAAATAATACGACCGGTTGTCTTGACTGTCAATAATAAAAATCAATCATTAATTTTGGGATTTATCAGAGGTCTTGCTAATATTTTGCCGGGTACAGGCGAAGGACAGAAAATATACCTTTCGCGCAGCCCAATTTTCGGTTTTTTAAAACCTCTCCCATTTTGGTAGAGGGTGCATGATGGCGAAATTTGAAGCGCGAAAGGCATGCTTCGTCATGAATATTTCAATTCAAAACAATAGGAAAATTGTAAATGAGCGAACAGGAGTCAAATGGAGGGTCTGGCAACATAGAGCAGGAAGGAAAGAGTATGCATCCATTAATCAAGTTGGGCATACTCTCGGCCGGCTCTAAGGTTGGAGCGGAGATCATTCTCAAGCTTGCTAAGCACCCTGTGTTGTTGATGGCAATGGGTATCGGTAGCGGGCTATATATTAACAAGCACCGCAAAGATATTCTCGAAGCCGCACAGCAGCTAAAAGATCAGGGATTGGCGATCGTTAAGAAAAAAGATTGATGCCTCAGTGGTGTCGGATTAAGTGTATTGCCGGGTTCCGAACAAGGACGTGCCTACTCTGACCATTGTGGATCCTTCGGCAATCGCCGCGCTTAAGTCGTCACTCATCCCGAATGAAAACGTATCGAGATTAGGATGCTTGAGTTCGGAAACCGCTTCATAGAGCAATCGGTAGGGCTCTCGTTGCAAAGAAAAGTCACTTTGCGGTGCAGGTACCGCCATAACCCCTCTTAGGCGGAGACTCGGAAGGGCTTTAACTGCGTCGACCAATTCCGGAAGCTCATTCAGAGTAATGCCTGATTTGCTCCTTTCATGGCTGATGTTGACTTGCAAACAAATATTCAATGCCGGTAAATGGACGGGGCGTTGTTCACTGAGCCGCTGGGCAATTTTGAACCGGTCTACGCTATGAACCCAGGCAAAATGGCGGGCGATGAGCTTGGTCTTATTGGATTGAATCGGGCCGATGAAATGCCAGGTGATATTGTAAGCCCCGAGCTCTTGTTGCTTGGCCCGCGCTTCTTGAGCATAGCTTTCCGCGAAATGGCGCTGGCCGGAAAGATAGGCGAGGATAATGTCCGAAGAAGGTTTAGTTTTACTGACGGCAAGTAAGCGAACGCTTCCCGGTAAGCGTTCGAAGTCGATCTCGGCTTGTCTGATTTGGGTTCGAACGGATGCGATTTGTTGAGCAATTGCGAACATAAGCACAATTTAGATGATAAAAAACCGCTATTAAACAGCAGCCCTTTCAAAAAGCAAAGACTTAGGCTAAGGTTATTTAGGATTTCGCGAAAAATAACTTCCTGGAGTTATGAACTTTGCCGAGGGTTCGATAACTCGCCTGGCAGGACGCCGTGAATGCAGATTTTGAAGGAGCAAACATCTGCCCGCCGCCGACACCTGTCAATCGAGCAACCGATCCCTCTTTAAAAATAGGGAAGTTGTTTATAACCAAATCCTTAGTATTTCTATTTTTATTAGCCGCTTGAGAATCGTATGGATATTGCTGAATTATTGACTTTTTCCGTTAAAAACAATGCATCGGATTTACATTTATCGGCCGGTTTGCCGCCGATGATTCGGGTGGACGGCGATATCCGGCGTATCAATATTCCGGCCTTAGAGCATAAAGAAGTTCATGCCTTGATTTACGACATCATGAACGACAAACAGCGCCGCGATTATGAAGAATTTCTTGAAACCGACTTTTCTTTTGCATTGCCGGGTGTTGCAAGGTTTCGTGTCAATGCATTCAATCAGGATCGAGGTGCGGGGGCGGTTTTTAGAACGATTCCTTCGAAGGTATTGAGTTTAGAAGATCTTAATGCGCCAAAGTTTTTTGAAGAAGTTACGCGCAAGCCTAGAGGTTTAATACTGGTAACAGGACCTACCGGGTCGGGGAAATCGACAACGCTCGCGGCGATGATTAACCATATCAACACCAATGATTATGCACATATTTTAACCGTTGAGGATCCGATCGAGTTCGTCCATGACAGCCAAAAATGCTTGATCAATCAACGAGAAGTCCATCGCGATACATTAGGTTTCAACGAGGCCTTGCGTTCTGCGCTGCGGGAAGACCCCGACGTTATCCTAGTGGGTGAAATGCGCGACTTGGAAACAATACGATTGGCACTGACTGCGGCAGAAACTGGTCACTTGGTTTTCGGCACGTTGCACACCACGTCGGCCGCGAAAACGATCGACCGCATTATCGATGTGTTTCCGGCGGCAGAAAAAGACATGATCCGCTCGATGTTGTCGGAATCGTTGCAAGCGGTTATTTCGCAAACCTTACTGAAAAAAGTCGGTGGAGGACGTATTGCGGCGCATGAAATCATGGTCGGGACCGCAGCCATTAGAAACTTGATTCGCGAAGCAAAAGTCGCGCAAATGTATTCGGCGATTCAAACCGGGCGCAAGGAAGGCATGCAGACCTTGGATCAAAATTTGAAAGAATTGGTTGAAAAAGGCTTAGTGGCTTCAAAAGTCGCCATGTTGAAAGCGGTTAACAAAGATATGTTCAGGTAGAGAGGGGGGCGATATGGATGAATTTAAGCGACTACTTGAGTTAATGGTTCAGCAAAAGGCCTCCGATTTATTCATCACTGCGGGGCGCCCGCCCACGATAAAAGTCGACGGTAAGTTGATCGAAGTATCAAAAACGATGCTAAACAACGATCAATCTCGAGCTATTGTCATGAGTGTGATGACGCAACGGCAAAAAGACGAATTCGATAATACCAAAGAGTGTCAGTTTGCGATTGCCTTTCCTAAGCTTGGCCGATTCCGGGTGAGTGCGTTTACCCAGCGAGATGCTGCGGGAATGGTGTTGAGGCGCATCGAGACTCATATTCCCGATGCCGAAGATCTTCATTTGCCGCCGGTTTTAAAAGATTTGGTCATGAATAAGCGAGGACTGGTGTTGTTCGTCGGCGGGACGGGAACCGGTAAGTCGACTTCATTGGCGTCGTTGATCAAATATCGAAACCAAAATAGCAGCGGACATATTATTACCATTGAAGATCCGCTCGAGTTTTTGCATCCGCATTTGGGTTGCATTGTCACGCAGCGCGAAGTCGGCATGGATACCGAATCCTATGAAGTCGCACTTAAGAATACCTTGCGCCAAGCGCCTGATGTTATCCTGATCGGTGAGGTTAGAACCCGTGAAACGATGCAAAATGCGATTACGTTCGCTGAAACCGGGCATTTGTGTATAACGACCTTGCATGCGAACAATGCCAATCAGGCATTGGATCGGATTTTGCATTTTTTCCCGGACGAAATGCATAATCAATTATTTATGGATTTGTCGCTGAATTTGCGAGGCATTGTCGCGCAGCAGTTGATTGCCCGTGCCGATGGCAAAGGGCGCTATCCCGCAGTTGAAATTTTGTTGAACACACCCTTGGTTTCCGATTTGATTCGTAAAGGCGAAGTTCACAAACTGAAGGAGTTAATGAAGAATTCGCGGGAACATGGTATGCAGACATTCGATCAAGCGCTTTACGATCTCTATACCGCCGGAAAAATTAGTTATGAAGATGCCTTAAACTCTGCGGACTCAAGAAATGAAGTGCGCTTGATGATTAAACTGGGTGCCGAAGACTTAGGGACTTTAGTCAATGAAAATATGCATCTAAAAGAAGACGAAGATGAGCATACTCGTTTCTAATTCAATCATTTTTTTCGTGCTTCGCTAATCGTTTCATAAGCCTTGGTTATTTGTTGCGTTTTTTCCTTGGCCAAGATCATCATTTCTTCGGGCAGGCCTTTCGCAACCAGTTTATCAGGGTGATGCCGGCTGATGAGGCGGCGATAAGCTTTTTTAATATCGCTATCGCTAGCATTGGGGCGGACGCCGAGGACCTCGTAGGCGGTAGCTAAATTATCCTCTTTTTTAGTCGTTTGATATTGCTGTCGATGTTGACTGCCATAGAGCCGGTATTGCGCCAGAATTTGTAATTTGATGCGCTCGTAATCAAACCGCGAAAGACCGAGTATTCCGCAGATCTTAATCAACAGTTTATCCTTGACCTCGCTCAAATGGCCATCGGCCATCGCGGCTTGAAGTTGAATTTCTAAAAACATGCGAATCAAATCGCCTCGCCGGCGGCACTCGTGACGAAATTGACGAAGCGCGTCATCAAGAGGAAAGTCTTTGTTTTTGCCTTGTTGAAAGAGTTTAATCGCGGTTGAGCGTAAGTCGGCCGATAAGCCCATTTCGTCCATTACACGTTTAGCCAGATCGATTTCCGCTTGAGAAACGCGTCCGTCCGCTTTGGCGATGTGGCCCATTACCGAAAATGTCGCGGTAAAAAAAGCGGTTTGTATGCGGTGCTTATCGCCGGGGCTCAATCGCTCGTCGAAATCGAATGCCTCCAAGCCGGAATCGAAGTGATGGCCGACCGATGCCCCTAGTATAGCCCCAAGCGGACCGCCCAAAAGAAATCCGAAGGCGCCGCCCAAGAATTTTCCCAACCAACTCATTGCCAGTCATCCCGTTATTCAAAAATAAATGCTATTGTATGCGATTTGATATTAACTTCTTATAACGAGGCATTATGAACGCTCCGGCTGTTCTTTACGAATCATCTTTGTCGCAATTGACGTTGCGAGCTCGCGGAAAAGTCCGTGATATTTACGACATAGACGATGAACATATGTTGATCGTCACGACCGATCGCCTATCGGCTTTCGATGTGATATTACCGGATCCGATTCCGCAAAAAGGGCGTGTTTTGACATCTGTTTCGAATTTTTGGTTTAGTAAATTGAAACACATTTTGCCTAATCATTTAGCCGGCGTTTCTTTGGCCGAAGTGCTTACCGATCCGCAAGAACTCACGCAGCTAGAAGGAAGGGCGGTCGTGGTCAGAAAATTGAAACCGCTACCGGTCGAAGCGATTGTACGCGGATATATCATTGGTTCGGGTTGGAAAGATTATCAGCAAACCGGTCATATTTGCGGCATTCGTCTTCCCGAAGGTTTACAGCAGGCACAGCAATTGCCTGAGCCGATCTATACACCGTCCAGCAAAGCGGCTGTCGGCGATCATGATGAAAATATAACGTTTGCGAAAACGGTTGATTTGATGGGGCAAGAACTCGCCGAAAAAGTGCGTGAGGCCAGTTTGGCTCTCTATCAAGAAGCGGCGAAATATGCCAAGGAAAGAGGCATTATTATTGCCGATACCAAATTCGAATTCGGCACCGATGACGCCGGCGTCTTATATTTGATCGATGAGGCGCTAACACCCGATTCGTCTCGCTTTTGGCCCGCCGATCAATACCAAGTCGGCATGAGCCCACCCAGTTTCGATAAGCAGTATGTGCGCGATTATTTAGAAACTTTGGACTGGAATAAAAAGCCGCCGGCGCCCTCATTGCCCGAGGAAGTGATTCGTAGGACGACCGAAAAATACCTGGAGGCGGAGGCTAAATTAATCGGTTCAAGAAATTAGTACGCTGCCTTCGCTCAATTCTGCGAGAATCATTGCAGTAACGCTCATGAAGGCTTGGCATAACCCCGGCAAATGAAAGTTCTCTGGTGGCGGAGGGTGTGCGGTCACTCGCCCGACAGGACGCCGTGAACCCAGCACCTAAATCCAGCACCTAAATTCCATAGGTCTTTGGCAATGATTCAAAATCATGGCTTATTTAGGTGCTGGATGAATTATCCAAGATAGTTAACCATAGCCAATGAGCTATGGAATTTAGGTGCTGGGTGAATACGTCCATGTAGGCTCGACGGCGGCTATCTGAACGCCAGGGATGGCGTGAATGCAGATTTTGCAGGAGCAAAAATCTGCCCTGCCGCCGACGCCTGTCGATCGAGCAACCGCACCCTCTCCGGAACCGGCATTGTGTTGCATATCGAAAAATTAGATAAAGAACCTAAATCTACTAACTTTCACAGTAAACCATGCTCGGCAAACGAGTAGGGTAAGCCGTCACCGATGATAAAATGATCGAGAACCCGAATGTCGAATAAAGCCAACGCTTGCTTGAGTTTGTCGGTTATGTGGCGGTCGGCTTGACTGGGTTCACTGATTCCGGAGGGATGATTGTGTGCGAAGATAACGGCGGCTGCGTTGTGCTGTAAAGCGGCTTTGGCTACTTCTCTAGGATATACCGAGGCGCTATCTATCGTACCTCGGAACAATTCTTCGAGCCTTAAAACACGATGTTGATTATCGAGAAACAAGCAAGCGAACACCTCATAACTGTATCCTCTTAATTGCGCGCTGAGATAAGCTCGGGTAATGTCGGGGCTAGTCAAGGCGTCACCGCGTTGTAGAATTTCACAAAAATGCCTTCTAGCCATTTCTAAAACGGCTTGCATCTGCGCGTATTTGGCGGGGCCTAAGCCGACACTTTGACAAAAGCGTTGCAGGTCGGCATCGAGCAGCGCTTTTAAAGAACCGAAGTCGTTCAGTAATTCTCTGGCTAAATCGACAGCCGATTTTCCAGGCGTTCCGGTGCGCAGAAATATTGCGAGTAATTCCGCGTCGGTAAGCGCGTTTGAGCCTTTTTGTAATAATTTTTCCCGGGGTCGTTCATCCGCCGGCCAATCTTTGATTGCCATTGATTACCCAAGTTAGGTCAAAAATATCAAGCGTAGAAGAAATTTACTATACTTGCCATAATTATACTTCGCGCGGTCACATTTGCGTTCTTCTGACGCGCTCTTTTGTCCGGTAGCTGTGTTGCGAAAACAGTTATATAGCTTGCTATGCGCCTGTTTTCGCGCCTTGCTACCGAACAAAATAGCATTGCCATAAAAGCCGCAAATGTGACCGCGCGAAGTATATCCAATTTAATTTTTTAACGGTACAACTATTAATAATAAGAACATGCGTAAAATAACTTCTACAAGCATTAAGCATTGTGGTGGTTCGGTGACTCGCTTGAAAGGACGCCGTGAATACGTCCGTGTAGGCTTGATGGCGGTTATTCCTGTCGCCGACTCCCGTCAATCGAGCCATGGCCTCCCTTTCCAACAGTTGTCGAAGTTATTTCATGCTCGTTCCTAAGCGGATATTAATGGCGGTTTGCGGCGGAATCGCGGCCTATAAGTCTGCAGAACTCATCCGGCTCTTGAGAAAACAAGGGTGCGAAGTCAGAGTAGTGATGACCCGGTCGGCGGTGGCCTTTATTACGCCGTTGACTTTGCAAGCCCTATCCGGAAATCCTGTGCATATTGATTTGCTGGACTGTGATCAAGAGCACGCGATGGGACACATCAGCTTGGCGCGCTGGGCCGATTGCATCGTGATTGCTCCGGCGACCGCAAATATGATCGCTAAATTGAGTCATGGCTTGGCCGACGATTTAGTCTCTACGTTGGTTTTGGCCGCCGAATGTCCTCTTCATTTGGCGCCGGCAATGAATCGTGTCATGTGGCATAAAGCCGTTACTCAGGAAAATATAGAGCGCTTAGTCAGCCAGGGAGCGCAAGTCATCGGTCCGGAAGTCGGCAGCCAAGCTTGCGGCGAAACGGGTCTCGGACGTATGTCCGAGCCGGAAGCGATCATGCAGTGTTTAATGATAAATACTGCGCAAGGGGTTTTACAGAGTAAAAAGATTTTGATTACAGCCGGCCCTACACGGGAACCTCTCGACCCGGTTCGCTATATTACCAATCGCAGTTCCGGAAAAATGGCTTATGCGCTTGCCCAAGCAGCCTTGGCAATGGGGGCTGAAGTCACTCTGGTGAGTGGGCCGGTCGCATTATCAGCACCCGATGGTGCTCGCCTGATAAGGGTTGAAACCGCCGCGCAAATGCATGAAGCGGTCATGGCGAGCGTTCAATCAGCCGATATTTTTATCGCGGCGGCGGCAGTCGCCGATTATAGTCCGGTTAGTGTTAATGATAAAAAAATAAAAAAACAAAATGACGAAGTCGTCATTTTATTACGTAAAACTCGTGATATTTTAGCCGATGTTTCGTGGTTAACGCATAACAGACCTTATACGGTTGGTTTTGCCGCCGAAACGCACGATTTGGAGCGATATGCTCAAGACAAGTTAATTCGAAAGAATTTGGATATGGTCGCGGCCAATTGGGTTGGTAAAGATAAGGGTGGGTTCGAAAGCGATCTGAATGCCCTGTCGGTCTTCTGGCACGGTGGCGGCGTAGATTTGGCCATGACCGATAAAAATCAACTCGCACGGCAGTTAATGAGCTTAATCGCAGAGAAAATTAATGAAAAAAATACAATTAAAAATTCTGGATGAACGATTGGGTAAGGATATTCCTCTGCCTGAATACGCAACCACCGGTTCGGCCGGTTTGGATTTGAGGGCCTGTTTGAGCGAATCGGTAGAGTTGAAGCCCGGCGACAGTATCTTGATTCCCACCGGCATTGCGATTCATATTGCCGATAATACTATGGCGGCAGTCATCCTGCCTCGCTCGGGATTAGGACATAAACATGGAATCGTTTTGGGTAATCTCGTGGGATTGATCGATTCGGATTATCAGGGACAGATTTTCGTGTCCTGTTGGAATCGTGGGCAGACCGCATTTACCGTTAATGTCGGCGAAAGAATCGCACAAATGATTTTCGTGCCTGTCGTACAGGCGCAGTTCGAGTTGGTCGACGCGTTTGATGAAAGTGCTCGGGGCGAAGGCGGTTTCGGACATACCGGGCGACATTAAATTGATAGGGGACATTTGATGGAGCGTATATTCTTACCGCTGGCGATCATTGCGGTATTTTTGGTGCTATTGACTGGAGCGGGCATTTATTGGGCTAATAACTCCAGCATCAAGGAAGCTAAGCATGATTCAGCGATGGCCCTGGCCGCAGGTACTGCTTTAGGTATTTCAAAACAAATCGAGCAATTGGCTGGCTCAATTGACAAAATGGCCCGAGATCCGGCCGTAATAGAGGCAGTGGAAAATAGAGACAGGGACCGGATTCGATCGTTAGAAGCGCAATTGGAAAAATATTTGCCGGGTGCATTAAAGATCAGATTATTGCTACCTGGCATAAACGATCTGGATACCGAGCATGTCCCGCACATGGGCTTTGCCGATTTGGACATGGTTAAAGAAACCTTTAGCGGGAATCCTAAGCCGTTGATTCAAGGGGAGGGCGCTAACCGGCATCTTGCGATAACAGCCAGAGTTGAAGAAGGCGGCCGTGTGACGGGTGTTATATTGGCTAGTTTGAGTTATGACTTTATTAATAACAGCATTAAGCCGAGCTCTATCAGCAATCAATTGATTCAACTGAGGCAGGGTGACTTCGAATTGGCAGCAGTTGGAAACCGAGCGCTTATCGGCGATGCTGCTAGCGTGCAAGTGCCTGTTGCTCACACGGTATGGCAAGTTCATGTTTGGTATCAGATAGAGGGGAGCTCTTCGGATATAGGGGTGATTGCGGCAATTATGTCAATAGCGGTGCTGTTGGTTTGTCTTGCGTTTTTTGTCGGCTATCGAAAAAGTGCCAATATTTTAAGCCACGACCAAAGTATTGTTTTAAAAGCCGTCAAAGATCTAATGACCGGAAATGCGTATGGTAATTATCCGGTCAATTTGAGTGAAATGAGTGTCATTATTTCCACGTTGGTTCAATTCAAACGAGTATTGGATCATCAAGGGGACGATGTCGTCGCGCTTAATGATGAAAGCGAAGCCGATTTTGACGGATTTTTTGAAGAATCCGATTTTGCGATTGAAGAAATTGTTGAAAACGCTAAAGCAGACGAAGCCGAAACCGAAACCAGTCCGGTCTCAATGCCGGATGTCGATTGGGATATGCCGTTACCAGAAGCGAAACCAACTCAGGTTCCCGAGCAAACAAAATCATCTCCTTTATCAAACGAAACGGCACCGTTGCACGGGGGGAGCGGAGAAGTATTTAGAGCCTATGATATACGAGGCGTGGTCGGCAAAACACTGACAACCGAACTGGCTTATGATATTGGCCGCGCATTTGGTACGGAAGTGAGAAAGGCGGATTGTAAAATTGTCGTGGTCGGGCGTGATGGGCGCCATTCCAGTCCTGAGTTGGCGGACGCCGTTATCAATGGCATTGTGTCGACAGGGCGGGATATACTCGATTTGGGCATGGTGCCGACACCTATCCTGTATTTCGTTACGCAACATACCGAAGGGCGGACCGGGCTGATGATTACCGGGAGTCATAACCCGGCGGAATACAACGGCATGAAAATGGTGATTAAAGGTGAAACCTTGGCTGGACAGCGTGTTGCGATGCTTAAAAACATCATCGATAAACAGGACTATGCCGTTGAGGTGGGCGGGACAGTCGATCAGAACAGCATGTTTGTAAATGAATACATCGGTATTGTCGCCGAAGATGTACATTTGGTCAGGCCGATGAAAATTGTATTGGATTGCGGTAACGGCGTGGCCGGCGATATTGCACCGATACTTTTTAAGACGCTGGGTTGCGAAGTCGTCGAATTGTTTTGCGATGTCGATGGTAGTTTTCCCAATCACCATCCGGACCCGAGCGTCCCGGAAAATTTGGAAGACTTAATTGCTGCGGTACAACATTATGAAGCGGACATCGGCATCGCTTTCGACGGTGATGGCGACCGTCTTGGGGTGGTTGATTCAAACGGCAAAATTATATGGCCGGACCGGCTGATGATGCTCTTTGCCAAGGATGTCTTAGCAAGAAAGCCCGGTGCGCAGATTGTTTACGATGTCAAATGCTCTAGGCATTTGGCCGAGCAGATCGCCAAATACGGCGGCCGCGCCTTAATGTGGAAAACCGGTCACTCTTATATGAAGGCAAAAGTTAAAGAAACCGGGGCTAAATTAGCTGGAGAGATGAGCGGGCATATCTTTTTTAATGATCGATGGTACGGGTTTGATGACGCGTTGTATTCAGGGGCGCGTCTAATTGAGATTTTGTCATCGGATGCCAGAACCAGTGCCGAAATTTTTGCCGAGTTTCCGGAAAGCCTCAATACACCGGAATTGCTCGTCTCAATGAAAGAGGGCGAAAATTTTGATTTTATTGAAAAGTTATTTGCCAAGGCCGATTTCAAAGATGGAAAAATTACCAACATCGATGGATTACGGGTCGATTTTTCCGATGGTTGGGGGCTAGTTAGAGCCTCGAATACCACACCGTCATTAGTGGTCCGCTTCGAAGCCGATAGCGAGCAAGCGATGCGCCGAATTCAAGAGGAGTTCAGGACATTGATGACGAATATCGAGCCAAAGCTAGTTTTACCTTTTTAATCTACGGATAAAGAATATATGAAAAACAAAGCCGCGCATCAGATTGCGCATGTACTGATCGAAGCCTTACCCTATATTCGCCGTTTTAAAGATAAAACGGTCGTCGTCAAATACGGCGGCAATGCGATGATCGATGAATCGCTAAAAAACAGTTTTGCTCAAGATATTGTTATGATGAAGCTGGTCGGCTTAAATCCCATCGTCGTGCATGGCGGCGGACCTCAAATAGGGGACCTACTGAAGCGACTCGGAAAAACCACGGAGTTTATTGACGGCATGCGCGTGACTGACAGCGAAACGATGGATGTTGTTGAAATGGTATTGGGCGGTTTGGTGAACAAAGAGATCGTTAATCTGATAAACCGGCATGGCGGCAAAGCGGTTGGCTTGACCGGTAAGGACGGCGACTTTATTCGCGCCAATAAAATCAAAATGAAAAAAAATGCGATCGAAGTGCAAGAGCCTGAAATTATAGATTTAGGTCATGTTGGAGAGGTAAGTAGTATCGATCCGGCAGTACTGTCGATGTTGAATCACAGTGATTTTATTCCAGTGATTGCTCCGATCGGCGTCGGCGACGATGGGCATTCCTATAATATCAATGCCGATTTGGTCGCCGGTAAGGTTGCAGAAGTCTTGAAAGCCGAAAAATTGATTTTGTTGACCAATACCGCAGGCATTCTCGATAAACAACAAAATTTGTTGACCGGCCTTTCGCTAAAGGATGTTGACGACTTTATTGCGGACGGTACGATTTCCGGCGGTATGATACCGAAAACCCGCTGTGCAACCGATGCGCTGAAAGGGGGGGTGTCGAGCGTTCATATCATCGACGGGCGCGTCGAGCATGCAGTATTGTTGGAGTTGTTTACCGATCAAGGCGTAGGGACCTTATTATTCAGCCGACCGAGATAAGGCGTCGTTAATATAAGGCCTAAACGCGGACCGGATATCGCTGACCCGTTGACTCGCACATAATTCGCGGCCTAGTGAAGAGTCCCTACAGCGAATATCGAGAAAAAGTTGATAGTCGACATCGCTAATCGCGATTTTCGATAACGATAAGCTCAAATCGGAATCTTTAGACGGCGAGCGGGTCATGATCAACTTGTCGGTGTCGATATCCGGGCCGGTCGTTGAATGAAAAGTGACGAAAGCTCGAGCAATTTCCCACGCCTGGTTACATTGATGATCGTTCTCGCAATAAAACAAGCCAAGTTCGTTGGCTTCCTTAATGCTAGGAATCTTATGTTGTTTCGGTTGCGTATCGGTTCTTGATTGAGTCAAAAATAAATAGCGCTCGACGTCGGCATCGTCTTCTTTTTTTACTTGGTTCAGCGTTTCTATTTGTCGACTGATCGCTATTTCGGTTTGCTGAATTTGCTCTCGCGTCGAGCGGATATCTTTCAATAACGATTCGGGAACGCGTTGAGCGTTTCTTTCGAATGCGGCAGCCTTTCTTTGTTGCCCGGACAGCTGACTCTTGAGCCGGTTTAAGTTACCTTCCGTTGCTTTGATTTGGGCTTCCATGGTGCGAGTCTTATTTTTAATCGACAACAATAAATCGTCTATGTTGCGGAAAGTGCTAAGTAAGACCTTGTCGTAGTTTTGTTGTTTTTGAATGATTTTTTCCTGCGCCTCGCGAAGCTCGTTAAGTCTTTGTTCTAGTTCTAGTTCTTCTTTAGTTTTGGCTTTTTCAATGACATCGATTACTCGGCCTCGTTGGTTTAAGGCTTCGCGGCGGTGCTTGGCATGTTCCGGAGGGACTTGGTCGGAAAAATAAGTATTGCCTTGGTCGTCAACCCAGCGATACATTTTTTTTGCATGGATCTCGGGGGCATGACAAAGAAGCAGTGTAACTGCGGCAATGCTAAGGTATTTTCGTAGTAAGGCAATCGGCATAGGCGGCTACAGCAACAGCTGATCAAAAGGAAAATAAGACGATTTTTATAATAATATGCCTGGATGGCATGGTTTTTTTCTATGCAAGGCGCAAAAAGAGCATTAAGCGAAGCTACGTAAGCATTTTGAGCGCGGTTGATAGGCAAAAAGATTAGACATACATTATTATATTTTCGCCGGAAATCGACTAAGTATATAACGTAAGCGAATTGGATGCAGCGATGAGTCGATGTTAATGATTCTTGGAGTCACTTTCGGAAGGCTTTCCAATGAGTTCTAACGTTTTCGATAGTGCCCGAAATTTTTTCGGCGCGGTTATCGAAATTCGTTTATCACGTCCGGTTTAGCCTGATAACAGTTTGCATTACGATTTATTAATTCCAAACTCTTTGGCGAGAAACCCGATCAAGTAGGCATTGGCTTTGCCGTCAACTGGCGGCGCCTTGATTCTCAGCTTCAGGCGCTCGCCATGTAGTCCCGACCATTCGTCCCGGCTGGCTTTAGGCTGAATATGCAAGCTTAGGATTAACAGGTCATGTTGCCAACAAAACCAGCTCAACCAATCAGGCCGGCTAATTGATGCAAAGGCGGCAAAATGACCATTTTAGCCAACTGCAATAACACCAGCGCAGCCAGCGGCGATAAATCGACACCGCCGATATCGGGGATGAATTTACGGCAAGTATCGAGCAGCGGCTCGGTCAAACTATGTAATATCGACGAGGCAGCATCGAAAGCGCCGGGATTGACCCAACTTAGAATCGCCCGGGCAAATATCGCAAAAATGAAGATATTAAACAGCAACGAAACCAGTTGCGTAAACGATAAAACAATCAATGCGCTAACGCTGATCATGATACCTTTCAAAATCAAGATCGAAAAATCGGCCAGCATCTGCAAAGCCATGACCAAAACCAGCGACGACGTATCGATTTGACCTATCGGCGGAATGAAGCGGCGCATGACTCGAAGCGGCGGGTGCGTGATCTTGATCAAAAACTGCGAGATTGGATTATAGTATTCGGCATCACACCACTGCAGCAGGAAGCGCAGCATGACGGCAAGGATATATAACGAAAATACCGTATCGATCAAAAAAATGACCGGATTGGACATATAGTTCGAATCCATCATTGTTCTCCCAATTGTTTGGACATCTCGATCGAGCGGTCATGCGCGGCTTGAATGGCCTTGGCGACCAAATCTCGAAAGCCTCCTTGTTCAAAAGCTTCGATCGCTTGTTCGGTGGTGCCGCCAGGCGAAGAGACCCGTTTACGCAATTGTTCGGGGGACTCGTTTGATTCGAGCGCGATTTTTGCGGCGCCGAGCGCGGTTTGTTGAATCAGCAAGCGGGCCGTATGTTCCGGCATGCCCATTGACAATGCAGCTTGTTCCATCGCTTCCATCAGTAAAAAGTAATAGGCTGGGCCGCTGCCAGATACCGCTGTAACCGCATCGAGTTCCGATTCTTTATCGACCCACAACGCAACGCCGACCGAGCGTAGAATATTTTCAGCCAAGTCGCGCTGTTCGTCGTCGACATTCGCATTGGCGTGTAAACCGGTTGCGCCGGTCAACACCAAGGACGGGGTATTTGGCATGCAGCGCACGACAGCGACTTCGGCGCCCAGCCAGCGGCTCAGGCTCTCTTGAGTGATGCCGGCGGCGATCGAAACGACCAACGGGCGCTTTTTCCGTATGATAGCCGCGCAGTTTTCCGCGACTTCACGTAGTACCTGTGGCTTGATTGCCAGCACGACGACGTCGACTTCTTCGATGACGGCTTCATTGGCAACGGAAATATTAATATTTAAATTGTTTGCTAGGGTTTTAAGGACGTCTTGATTGACATCCGAGACCCATATTTGAGATGGCGAGTGACCGCTGGCAATCAAACCCGTGATAAGACTGGAGGCCATATTGCCGCCTCCGATAAATCCGATTTTTTTCGTTTTCATAATGTTGGGATATGGTTTAAAAGGTTACGTTATTTTAATCCGATATGGGGATTGTGTCAGAAATCGCAAGGCCTGGGTAGAGTTTGTTCATATCTTAAGGAGTTGGGTATTTTCATAGAAAAGGAGGGCATGTATAGAAGCGCTGACATGACTTTATGGTTTGCGTTAAACTTTATTAATGATACAAACCCTCTATATCGAAGAAGCGATTCGTAAGCACCCGCGAGTCGAACAAATATGTGCCCGGTTTCCAAAAGCGCAAATAATCGGCTGCGCACGATTCGGCGAAGTATTTAATCCGAAGGCGCAAAACTTCCGCTTACAAAAACAGCAACCGGCACTAATTTTGGCTGAAAAGTATCGGCGGTTTGTATTGGAAGCCCCGGCCGGCTACGGCATAGGCACCGGAAAAAATTATTATTTTTCGCACATGCTCAACTGTCTGTATGATTGCCGCTATTGTTTTTTACAGGGCATGTACCAGTCGGCTCACTATGTCTTGTTTGTCAATTACGAGGATTTCCAGATTGAGATCAAGCAAATTTGCGCGGAAAAACAGGATGAGCGGCTCTATTTTTTTTCGGGTTACGATTGCGACAGCTTGGCGTTGGAACCGGTTACCGGTTTTGTCGAAGAGTTTCTTCCGGTCTTTGCCGGCCTGGACAATGCTTGGTTAGAGTTGAGAACAAAAAGTACACAGGTCAGGAGACTATTAGAGCGAGAACCTTTTGCGCGCTGCATCGTCGCCTTCAGTTTATCGCCGGAAGCGATTGCGGCCAAGGTTGAGTCAGGTGCTCCGTCCGTGGCAAAACGGATCGATGCGATGGCCAAATTACAAGCACATGGTTGGCCGTTGGGTTTACGTTTCGATCCGTTGATCTATACCGACGATTTTCGGCTGCATTACCGGCAATTGTTCGAACAGGTTTTCAAGCGCATCGATCCGGAGAACTTGCATTCGGTTAGCTTAGGCGTTTTTCGATTGCCGGAGAGCAATTTCAAAAAAATGCATAAACTGTATCCAGAAGAAAAACTTTTCGCGGGACCATTGAGCAATCAGCAGGGCATGGTGTCTTATCGCCAGGATTTAGAACAGGAGATGATGGGCTTTTGTAGCGAGCAGTTATTGACCTACATATCTGCGGATAAGTTTTTTCCATGCCGTTTGTGAACAGAACGATTCTGGTGACTGGCGCCAGTTCCGGAATCGGACGAGCGGTGGCTAGAAAATTATTGAGCGAAGGTCATCATGTGCTTGGCGTGTCGCGCGATGCCGATCGTTTTCAAACGTCGATGCCGAATTTTACGGCGGTGCAAATGGATTTGAGTCATTTGACGGGTTTGGCAGATCAAGCGACCCAGTTGAGCAAGGATTATCCTGAAATCGATGCCGCGGTTTTTTGTGCCGGTGCGGGCCGTTTCGGTTCGTTGGAAGAGTTTTCGTTTGCCGCGATCGAAGCATTGATGACGGTTAATTTTACCGGGCAGGCGTTTGTAACGCGCGCATTATTACCGGGTTTGAAAAAACAAGCGCGGGGCGATTTGATTTTTATCGGCTCGGAAGCGGCGCTCAAGGGGAGCCGCAAAGGCGCGGTATACTGCGCGAGTAAATTCGCGGTGCGCGGATTTACTCAGGCACTGCGCGAGGAATGTTCGAAAAGCCGTGTTAGGATTGCGCTGATTAATCCAGGCATGGTTAATACGCCGTTTTTCGAGACCTTGTCCTTCGAGCCCGGCGGCGAGGCCGGACAAGTTATCGAGCCTGAAGATGTTGCCGATGCGGTGATTTATATTCTGCATTCGAATGCTAACATCGTAGTCGATGAAATTAACTTAAGCCCGCTGAATAAAGTGGTTAAATTCAAAAAATCGTGAATGGTTCGTTAATTGACTTCCGCAGGGAAGGACAAGATTTTTGCGTTCCTCGGTGGGAATCTATGCCGAATAGACTTCCAGTAGCGTAGGGGTCGCACCGCGCACCTTTACGGGGCTGGGCGTCGGAAAATTTCGGGTTTTGATGGTGTCATGCGGCAATGACTTCCTGTATCCATAAGTCGATGCTCGCCTGGAAAAAAACTCCGAGCCTCTGTGCGAGATTAAAAATCATTTCCACTCCACGATCGTCAGCTCCATAGGTATAATCCATTTATCTCAATAAAATTTTGTCACAATGAACAAGGCATCAAGATTATGATTCATGACTTATTCTTGCAAGCCGCATCGCGGCCGCGCATTTGGTTTTTTCTGGGCGCCGCCGGCTGTGCGTTTTTATTGGCGATGGGTGCGTATTTTCAGTTCGTCGATGGTCTCGAGCCTTGTCCGTTATGTATCTCTCAACGGATCGCGATTGCGGCGACCGGCGTTGCGTTCTTAATCGCGGCGATACATAACCCGACCGGAGTCGGCAGAAAAGTTTATGCAGTCATCGGTGCTATTGTGGCATTGATAGGCGCGTCGATTTCGATACGTCATATCTGGATACAAAATTTGCCGCCCGACCAAGTGCCTGAATGCGGGCCTGGCTTGGAGTATGTCTTCGAAAATTTTCCGTTGACCGAAACGATCAAAATGATGCTTAGCGGAACCGGAGAATGCGCCGAAATCGATTGGAGTCTGTTCGGCATCAGCATGCCGGGCTGGACGTTGGTTGCCTTTTTGATGCTGGCGGCCTGGAGTCTCGTGCAGTTTTGGCAGTGGCGGATAATTTCAGTGAGCAGTGAGCAGTGAGCAGTGAGCGGAAAATGGTAAACGAATGGGCTTCGATTATGTGATTTTGCGGGCCGATAAGCCTGAGGCGTTGATTTAGGATTTAGGTTGTAAATAACTTCCCTATTTTATGGAGAGTTCGGTTGCTCGATTGGCAGGTGTCGGCGGCAGGGAAAGCCGCCGTCAAGCCTACACGGACGTATTCACGGCGTCCTGTCAAGCGAGTTACCGAACCCTCAACAAAGCTCATAGCTCCAGGACCTTATTTATCAAGAAATCATTAGATGGGAATAGTGTAATGAATAAAATGATGGTATTACTCAGCTTGGTTTTTTGCGTCGCTTCGGCGACCGCCGAAACGTCGGCGATGAGGCAAGCAATCGACGGTGCGCATCGTTCGGCCGAAAACAAAGCCCGTGATGCTTACCGTCATCCCGAACAGACCTTGTCGTTTTTTGATGTCGACGAATCGATGACGGTTGTCGAAATCTGGCCGGGCGCAGGTTGGTATACCGAAATTTTGGCGCCTTATCTAAAAAATAAAGGCAAGCTCTATGCTGCACATTTTTCAAAAGACGCAAAAGTTCCCTATTTTCAAAAGACCTTACAGGCTTTTGTCGATAAAATGCGGCAACAGCCCGAGGTTTACGGCAAGGTAGAATTGACCGTTTTGCAACCGCCCGAAGCTGTAGAGATAGCGCCTGAAGGTTCGGTCGATCGCGTGCTGACCTTCCGGAACGTGCATAACTGGATCAAGGCCGGTCAAGCCGACGCGATATTCGCTGCGATGTACAAAGCGCTGAAACCGGGGGGAGTTCTCGGTGTCGTGGAACATAGGAGCCTGCCGGGCGCCGCGATCGAAACACAAGTGCAATCGGGCTATGTCGACGAGAGCCATGTTATCGAATTGGCCGAAAAAGCCGGATTCAAACTGCTGGACCGCTCCGAAATCAATGCCAATCCAAAAGACGCTAAGGGTCATCCGGCTGGCGTCTGGACTTTGCCGCCTACACTACGTTTGAACGAGAAGGACAGAGCCAAGTATTTAACAATCGGCGAAAGCGACCGTATGACGTTGAAGTTTGTCAAGCCGTGAAATTAAAGGTTTTCAATGTTTATACACAATCCCGAAAATTAATCAACCGAGCTCTCGGCGGTATTGCTAATGCCATGCTTTATTAGCAAGCCATTGATATGTTAAGAATTAACAAGCCGGTTAATGATTGGTCAAATCTAAAAAATCGAATAAAAACCGTTGTTCAGGACAATTATTAACGGGATATGCACAGAGATATCCACAGATTATGTGGATATCTTTAATAAATTCTTAAATCATATTTGTTCTCATCCCCCTATCATCCCCAGGCTCTGCGTGGGAACGATAATTGCCGAAAGACTGAATAGTTACCTTAAATCACATGGCAATAACAAACGAAATGGTTCGGTGAGTGCGAAACCATTTGTACATCCTCAAAGTTGCGATTCCGGTACCGGTTTATCGTTTGTTCGATTATTTGCCGCCGCTGGATCTCGATCCGAAAACCCTAAAACCGGGTATTAGACTAACAGTACCGTTCGGCAGAGGCCAAAAAACCGCTTTCTTGATTGGACTCGATTCAAACAGCGAAGTCCTTAGCGCTAAGCTCAAGCGGATTGAGGCCGTCTTAGATGAACGGCCTTTGTTGTCGGATCGTGACTTGAGTCTGTTGCATTGGGCCGCGCGTTATTATCATCATCCGTTGGGCGAGGTATTTAGTGCCGCTTTTCCCGTTGCTCTCAGGCAAGGTAAGCCGGCTACGATTAAAGCAGAAAAATTTTATGTATTGACCGAAAAAGGTCGCTTATTAAATCCTGAGCAACTCAGGCGCGCACCGAAACAACAACAGTTGTTATACCAATTACAAACGGAGCGAGACGCGGTACCGGCATCGCGCTTGAATGCGATTCTCGAAAATTGGCGACCGGCAGCCAAAGCGCTGCAAGACAAGCAGTTACTCAGGTTAGAAGGGTCCGCCGCCAACGCCAAGACTCATTTGACATTAAATTCGCAGCTGCACCCGAATCCATTGCAGCAGGAAGCCATCGAACAAATCGTTAGTGCTTTGAGCTGCTTCGAAGTCTTTTTATTGGAAGGTGTGACCGGCAGCGGAAAGACCGAAGTCTATATGCAGGTGATCCGCTCGGTACTCGAACGTGGGCTGCAAGTGTTGGTTTTGTTGCCCGAAATTACGCTGACTCCGCAGTTAGAGCAGCGCTTCCGGCAGCGTTTTTCCGTGCCGATTACGATTTCGCACTCCAAGTTGACCGATACACAGCGTCAACAAGCCTGGCTCGGTATGCAGCGCGGCGATTATGCGATCATGCTCGGTACGCGCTCGGCATTATTCACGCCGCTGGCAAGACCGGGGGTGATCATTCTCGATGAGGAACATGACTCGTCATTCAAACAACAGGAAGGATTCCGGTTTTCGGCGCGCGATGTCGCAGTAGTGCGCGGCAAACTGCTTAATGTTCCTGTCTTGTTAGGTACGGCGACGCCGTCGTTGGAAAGCGTTTATAATGTCGAGCAAGGCCGCTACCGGTTATTACATTTGACCGAAAGGGCAGGGAATGCCGCTCCGCCTAAAATGTTGCTTTTGGATATTCGCAATAAACGCATGCAGGAAGGTTTGTCGGAGCCGTTAATCGCCGAAATGCATAAAACGCTGGCTAAAAATGAGCAGGTATTATTGTTCCTTAATCGGCGAGGGTTTGCCCCAACTTTGATCTGTCACGGTTGCGGTTGGGTAGCGCGTTGCCGGCGTTGCGAAGCGAATATGGTCGTGCATTACGACGAAGCTCTGTTGCGCTGCCACCATTGCGGTAGCGAACAGCGCTTGTTGCCGCAATGTCCCGAGTGTAAAACCGGTCAATTGACACCGCTTGGCCTCGGTACCGAGCGGGTCGAAAAAGCCCTAGCGCAACTGTTTCCGGGACGAAGCGTCATTCGCCTGGATCGTGATACCACTCAACGTAAAGGAGTGTTAGAAGACGCTCTCGATCGTATTAACCGGGGAGAGGTCGATATCGTTCTCGGTACACAGATGCTGGCGAAAGGTCATCATTTTCCGAATGTCACCTTGGTTGTGATGCTCGATGTCGACAGCGGCCTTTTCAGTATCGATTTCCATGCCTCGGAAAAACTGGCGCAAATGATCATACAGGTATCGGGCCGCGCCGGACGCGCGGAAAAACCCGGGCGGGTGATATTACAGACCCGAAAGCCCGACCATCCGTTGTTGACTACCTTGATTAAGGAAGGCTATGGCCGCTTCGCCCGTTCCGCACTCGTCGAGCGCCAACTGGCCGAGTTGCCCCCCTACAGTTATCAAGCTTTGTTGCGTGTCGAAGCCGCCGATTCCGACGTACCGTTGCAATTTTTCGAGCAGCTGACGCAAGCCATCGAAGTGAATCGAACGGTCCGGATGTTGGGTCCCGTGCCGGCGCCAATGTCCCGGCGCGCCGGTCGGTACCGCTATCAGTTGTTGCTACAAAGCGCGACTAGGCCCGAATTGCATTGTTTCCTGGATAAACTGATGCCGCTTATAGAGGGACTTAAATTAACCCGAAAAGTGCGTTGGTCGCTCGATGTCGATCCGGTGGATTTGTATTAACATCGTGGGCATGTCCAAATACGGTGAAAACGACCAAACCGGGAATTGCTGCAACATAAATCTGCATTGTATAAGCGGTTAACTTTCATGGATAATATCCAGTTGTTTTTCACCTAAATTCGCGGAAGTCATGAAACAAAAATTAGAGGCCCTAATCCTGCAAGCCATTGATGTCTTAAAAAAAGACGGAATCCTGGATGGGGGCGTAAGCCCTAAATTTACGATAGAACATGCCCGTGATGCACAGCATGGCGATTTTGCGACCAACATTGCAATGATGCTGGCAAAGCCCGCCAAGTCTAACCCCAGAGCGTTGGCCGAAAAAATCGTCGCGGCATTACCGGTCGATAGCGCCGTCGCTCGGGTTGAAATCGCTGGCCCCGGTTTCATTAATTTTTTCATTGACCCGAATGCGCAATATCAAATCATCCAAAAAATTCATGATGATGGCTCGCAATTCGGCTTAAGCCGCGCCGGTGCCGGACAAAGGGTTCAAGTCGAATTCGTTTCGGCCAATCCGACCGGGCCCTTGCATGTCGGTCACGGACGCGGGGCGGCCTATGGTTCGGTGGTTGCCGATCTATTGGAAGCGGCCGGTTTTGAAGTACACCGCGAATATTATGTCAACGATGCCGGCCGTCAGATGGATATTTTAGCGACCAGTATCTGGTTGCGTTATCTCGAAGAATGCGGCGAAATTATACCGTTTCCGGTCAATGGTTACCGCGGCGAATATATTCGCGAAATCGCGGCCGAGATTCATAAAGCCTCAGGCAACGAATATAGAAGACCGGCCGAATTGCTGATCGAGAATATTCCGGTCGACGAACCGCAAGGCGGAGATAAGGAAACGCATATCGATGCGTTGATCGAAAGAGCCAAGACCCTGTTGGGTTCAGGACTTTATCAGGACATCTTTCAAGTCGGCCTGAGAACGATCTTGCAGGATATTAAGGACGACCTCTCCGAGTTCGGCGTGAATTATCAAGAATGGTTTTCCGAACGCATGCTGATGGAGAGCGGTGCGGTCGACGAAGCGTTAAACCGTTTACAACAAGCCGGTTACCTTTACGAAAAAGACGGGGCAACCTGGTTTGCATCAAGCCGCTTAGGCGATGAAAAAGACCGCGTCGTCGTGCGTGAAAACGGTCAAGGCACCTATTTTGCCTCCGATATCGCCTATCATATGAACAAATTGCACCGGGGTTACGACCGCATTATCAACATTTGGGGGGCCGATCATCACGGTTACATCCCGCGGGTCAAGGCCGCGATGCAGGCGCTTGGCGCCGACGAGTCGAAATTGACGGTATTGTTGGTGCAATTCGCGGTGCTGTATCGTGGTGAAGAAAAAGTGCAAATGTCGACTCGTTCCGGCGAATTTGTGACCTTACGACAGTTGCGTAACGAAGTCGGTAAGGATGCCGCGCGTTTTTTCTATGTCATGCGCCGTTCGGAGCAACACATGGATTTCGACTTGAAACTTGCGACATCGCGAACCAACGAAAACCCGGTCTATTATGTGCAATACGCCTATGCTCGGATATGCAGTGTGTTTCGCCAGCTTGACGAAAAAAACTGGGCGCGCGACTTGCTAGACGGCATGAAGCATTTGGCGCTGCTGAAAGAGGAGCACGAGCTAAATTTAATCGGCACCTTGGCGCGTTATCCCGAAGTACTTGAGCGCTCTGCCTTAAACTACGAGCCGCACCAGTTGATTCATTATCTGCGCGACTTGGCGACCGATTTTCATACTTATTACAATGCCCATCAGTTTCTGGTCGAGGACTCGGCATTGAGGAATGCGCGGCTAAACTTGATCTCCGCCGCAAAACAAGTCATGGCCAATGGCTTGGAGTTGTTGAAGATCAATGCGCCTGAAGTGATGTAATATGGCAAGAGACTATAAACACAGGGGACAACACCGAACCCAGCCGAAACCGAAAGCCAGTGTCCCCGCAACCTGGTGGAATTGGCTGGTGCTTGTTCTCGTGATCGTGGTGTTTCCGGTGTTATTACTAAAATGGTGCGGGCCTACGCCGGATAATAAGACCCCGACTAAGCAAACGCTTCCTAAACAAGTCGCCGATCAAGCTAAAACACCAACAAAGACGAAATCGCCAAAGCCGGAAGCGATCGACGAGCCGCGTTTCGATTTTTATACGATATTACCGGAAAAAGAAGTCGTCGTGCCCGATTACGAGATCAAAACCCGGGTGCGCGAAGAGCGCGTCGGCAAGGCTAAGGCGACTCAATATCTGCTGCAGGCAGGCTCGTTCAGAGAGTTCGTCGATGCCGACCGCCTGCGTGCTAAGTTGGCGCTAATGGGCATTGAATCCCGCGTCGAGAAAGCCCAAGTCGGCGATGTGATTTGGAACCGCGTCAAAATGGGGCCTTACGAGCAGATGTCGAGCGTCACGACCATTAAGAACCGCCTTAAGGAAAACGGCATCGATGTGATGGTGACCGAAATCAGTCATTGATTTGTGTGGGAGTAAATCGGGGATTGGCGTGGTGATTGTCAGCTCAGTTGGTTTGTTCCCAAAAAATCCGGCATATCTAACAAGTATGCCCTGGGTCATTAGTTTATACCCATCGCAGATCAAAATTCGGCACCAGGGTGTCCGTCAAAGGACCCAGCCCCTAAATTAGTAAGACTATTAACCATGACCGATGGGCTATGGAATTTAGGGGCTGGGTGAATACATCCCTGTAGGCTCTATGCCAGCTCCATGCTGGCAAAGCCTTTGCCGCACACCCTGGCGCCTGCCCAAATTTGAAGTGCGAAAGGTATATTATAAAACCGACTGGGTTGAAGAAGTGGATTTAGGCCGAACATCTTATTTGATTTAATTTATGGTACCACTCGGCAAAGTGCGTACACTGTTCGCACAAATTATCAATGCCGATATTTTTAATCGCTAAGGAGCCATGCCGTATTTTACGGTATGAAGGTTTTTGCAAAATTCCATTAATCCGAGCCGAAGGTTTAGTTTCATAACCGTCATTGATATGCTCAGGGGAACTAAACGAGTCACGGATGGCATTTAATTCTTTGAAAGCTTTTTCCCAAGACGTTTCTAATTCAATTAGCTTTGCTATGTCGGTAAACAGCAACCCTTCAAATTCATAAGGCTGTATATAGGGGGAAAAACGCTCTGCATAGAGTTCGTTTTCCTTAACGACATCGGCTTTAAAAGCATCCTCAAGCCGGGCGACTCTTTGATGCACATCGCTAATTTTCCGGCCTTCCTCGTAAGATGGAAAGCCATTATCCAATGCATATAAATCGAAGAAAGTGGTAATAATGGTATCGGCTTCTTCTTTCAGGCTATTCAAGATGAATTTCTTGACGCGTTGATAATTTAACCCGCCGCCTTTATGGCCTTTTGATGTTGAAATCAAGCGCGCAGTTATATAAATTTGCCGATGCGCAAAAATCGGGGCGATCACATCGCGAACGAAGGTTTCTTCGGTTTGGCCTTCGCAGACTACATACATTCGTTTCATCGCGACGGTCTCCCGCCGATGATGTTTTGTTTCCATAATTCGCCAAGACTATAATCTTCCAGCCAGTCTTTTAGATTCTCTTCATTCAGGCGTTTGAATGTAGATGCGTTGTTTACCCTGTCTACAACGATGATGTCGTTAGCCGAAAAGTGTTCAATCAGTTCGACGGATTGCGTCGAAATGATAAGTTGCTTTTGCTCGGACGCCCTTTTGATTAAATCGGCGAGAATGGCGAGTGCGTAGGGGTGCAGACCTAATTCCGGTTCGTCGATCAATAGGGTGTCGCTCATCAACCGAAATGGCTGCAGCAACAAAGTGGCCAAGCAGATAAATCTCAACGTGCCGTCCGATAAAACATGCGCTTTAAACGGTGTGTCGGGATTGCCTTGCTCGAACCATTCCAGTTGAACATGATCGGTATCTTCCCGGTGCAAGAAATCAGCGAAAAATGGCGCAACCAAACGAATAGTGCTGACGATTTGCTGGTAATTTTCAGGGTAGACGCGTTTTAAGCGCATTAAAAAAGCGGCCAAGTTTGCGGCATCGGTTTTAAGTTTCAGATTGTCCGTTGCAGAATGAATCTGTTTAACCGTTGCGGTATCGCTGGTATCGTGAAAATGATAAACGCGCCAGCTTGCGATGGCAGGTTTGATATATTGCGCATACTTATCGGAGGAATTTTTAAGAGCAGCCTCGCTCTCTCCGAATTGAATGATTGAATCTGACGGAAAACGGGGAGAGCCGTCATAAGCAATATAACCAGTGAACCAAAGTTTTTCGAAAGCAAAAATCAATCGATTGTCCAAAGTAGGCTTTAAGCTGAATTCATAGCCATTGTGCGCAAAATAAAACTCCATATGAATAGACTTGGTTTTTTTTCGCCCGTAATGCAATAAGGAATCCGGGCCGCCATTGGTTTGCACATAATCCTGCAAATTCCGGTCATACATATTTGCCAGAAATTTGAACACGGAAATAAAGTTACTTTTCCCTGCGCCATTTGCACCCAATAAAATGTTGAGGTTAGTCAGTTTAAAATTATCTAAATTTTTGATCGACTTGTAACCATTAATGGAAATGCTGTCTAACCTAGGCATGTTTAGGGTCTAATATTTCCAGGATTTCGAAGAGTATTGAATTCAAACGACAAATTTACGGCAATTCGAACAATTCGCGCATTTTTTGTCCGGGGCTTGGCGCGCGCATGAAGGCTTCGCCGACCAGGAAGGCATAGATAGCGTTGTCGGTCATCAGCTTGACGTCTTCAGGCGTGTGAATGCCGCTTTCGGTAATGATGATGCGGTTCTCAGGGATTTGATCTTTTAAGTCCAGCGTCGTTTGCAGCGAGGTTTCGAAGGTTCTCAAGTTGCGGTTGTTGATGCCGATGAGTGGTGTGTCGAGTGTTAGCGCGCGTTGCAATTCATCTGCGTCATGCACTTCGACTAGAACGTCCATGCCCAATTCGTTCGCGGTGTTCGCTAATTCGTGCATTTGCGCATCGTCGAGTGCGGCGACTATCAGCAAAATGCAATCGGCGCCTAAGGCGCGCGCTTCGAAGACCTGGTAAGGGTCGATCATGAAATCCTTGCGCAGCACAGGCAACGGACAGCGTTCCCTAACCATTTGCAGATAGACTTCGCTGCCTTGGAAATATTCCTTATCGGTCAGGACCGACAGGCAGGCGGCTCCGTTCATCGCATAATCCTGGCCGATCGCGACCGGGTCGAAGTTTTCGCGGATCACGCCCTTACTCGGCGAGGCTTTTTTGACTTCGGCGATGATCGCAGGTTTCTTTGCGGCAACCTTGCTCTGTAGTGCGGCGGCGAATCCGCGCGGGCCTTCGACCCCGCCCGCAATTTCACGCAGCATGTCAACCGTCGTGTTCAGCTTGCGGCGTGCGATTTCGTCGGCTTTGGTATCTAGGATTTTTTTTAGAATATCGGGAGTATCGGTCATGATGATTCGCTTGAAGTTAGCGCGTTGGAAAATTCGATGAATGTATTCAATTTCGCTTTTGCCATGCCGCTTTCAATGGCTATTTGAGCTTTATGAACGCCGGAATGTAAGTTGTCGGTTAGGCCGGCCGCATAAATTGCCGCACCGGCATTGAGCGCGACGATGTCTCGGGCAGGTCCCGGTTGATTGTCGAGTGCCGAGTAAATCATAGCTAGACTGTCGGCGGCACTATCGACCGCGAGCTCTTCCAGATTGCCTCGCTTGAGACCGAATTGAACAGGCGTGATCGTGTAGCAATTGATATTGCCGTTTTTCAATTCCGCCACCGAGGTCGATGAGGCAATGCTGATTTCATCGAGTCCGTCTTCTGCACTGACCACGATGACATGGCGGCTGCCGAGTTTTTTCAGAACCTCGGTCATCGGCCGAACCCATTCTTTTGCATAGACGCCGATCAATTGATTCGGTGTCTTAGCCGGATTGGATAATGGACCCAATAAGTTGAATAGTGTCCGAACGCCCATTTCTTGGCGAGGACCGACCGAATATTTCATCGCGCCGTGATGTTTCGGTGCGAATAAAAAACCGACGCCGACTTCATTGACGCAGCGGATGACTTGTTCGTGGCTTAAGTCCAGGTTGACACCGGCCGCTTCCAACACGTCAGCACTGCCGGTGCGGCTGGAAACCGAACGATTGCCGTGTTTGGCGACTTTGCCTCCGGCTGCCGCAACGACGAAAGCGCTGGCCGTCGAAATATTGAATGTGTTTGCACCGTCTCCTCCCGTTCCGCATGTGTCCACGACATGCTCGCCGCTGATTTCAATGGTGTCGGCTAATTCGCGCATCACTTCGACAGCAGCGACGATTTCTTCGATGGTTTCTCCTTTGCAGCGTAACGCAATTAAGAATGCGGCGATTTGAGCATCGGTCGCACCGCCGGTCATGATAATGCGCATCACATCGCGCATTTGCTCGTGATTGAGATTATGCTTGGTCAGGAGAGCTTGTAGAGCTTGTTTGAGATCCATAGTGTTTGGCTAATATTCTCGTCGGTAGTTGGAAATCGGATCAATGAATCGGGTATTTTACGAATTTTATCGTAGGATGAGCTTCATTTATCTGTCCAAAAAGTTTCGCAGCAGATCGTGGCCGTGTTCAGTCAAGATCGATTCCGGATGAAACTGCACGCCTTCGATATCAAATATTTTATGGCGGACGCCCATGATTTCTTCGATATTGCCGGTTTCGTCCTGAGTCCACGCCGTGATTTCAAGGTGCTCCGGCAGCGTGGCTTGATCGATGACCAATGAATGATAACGTGTTGCGGTAAACGGGTTGTTCAGTCTTTTGAATACTCCAATATCGTTGTGATAAACCGGTGATGTTTTACCATGCATAATGCTTTTGGCATGGATGATGTTGCCTCCGAAAGCATGTCCAATACTTTGATGGCCGAGGCACACGCCTAGAATCGGAAAACGGCCCGCGAATTTCAATATCGCTTCGACCGAAATTCCGGCCTCGTTAGGTGTGCAAGGCCCCGGAGAAATGACGACTTTATCGGGCGCCAGGCGTTCGATGTCTGTCACGGTGACTTCGTCGTTGCGTACGACCGTGACATCGGCGCCGAGTTCGCCGAAATATTGCACCAGGTTATAAGTGAACGAATCGTAATTATCGATCATAACCAGTTTGACGGCGCTCATGATTGTTCTCCTTCCAAGCCTGCCTCGGCCATGCTGACGGCTCGGAATACGGCTCGGCCTTTGTTCATCGTCTCTTCCCATTCGTTAATCGGCACCGAATCGTAAACGATGCCGGCGCCTGCTTGAATGTGCAGGGTTTTATCCTTGATCACAGCGGTGCGGATCGCGATCGCGGTATCGAGATTGCCCGACCACGCGATATAACCGACCGCGCCCGAATAGACGCCGCGCTTGACCGGTTCCAGTTCATCGATGATTTCCATCGCGCGGATTTTCGGCGCGCCGCTAACCGTGCCGGCCGGAAATGTCGCAGCCAAGACATCGAAGGCGTTTTTGCCTTCTTGCAACTCTCCAGTGACGTTAGAGACGATATGCATGACATGCGAATAACGTTCGACGATCATTTTGTCGGTAAGTTGCACGGTGCCGGTACGCGAGACGCGGCCAGCGTCGTTGCGGCCGAGATCGATCAACATCAAATGTTCGGCCAGTTCTTTCGGGTCGGCAAGCAGCTCCTGTTCCAGGTCAATATCTTGCTCGTGCGTCGCGCCACGCGGGCGGGTTCCGGCGATCGGACGAACAGTGACCGTGCCGTCTTCGAGGCGTACCAAGATCTCGGGCGACGAACCGACGATATGAAAATTCTCGAGATTTAGAAAATACATATACGGCGAAGGATTCAGACAACGTAACGCGCGGTATAAATTAAGCGGCGAGGCGCTATACGGGATCGACAAGCGTTGCGACAGTACAACTTGCATGATATCGCCGTCGACGATGTATTCTTTCGCTTTCAACACGGCTTGTTCGAAACCTTGTTGCGTGAAGCCGGAAACGAAATGCGATTCCTCGACTTGTTTCGGCGCTTTGTGAGTTTCGGAACGCGCTTTTTGTTCTCGTAGCCGGACTGCCAAATCCTCCAGGCGATTTACGGCGTCTTGGTAAGCATTGTCTTGCTCGGGGTCGGCATGAGTCAAGAGCAGCAGTTTTCCGGATAAATTATCGAAGACCAGTATTTCTTCGGACACCATTAGTAATATGTCGGGCGTGCCAAGCGGGTCCGGTTTGTTCGTCGATTTGAGTCGAGGTTCGATATAGCCGATGGTTTCATAGCCGAAATAACCGACTAGTCCGCCGTTGAAGCGTGGCGATCCTTCGATATCGGGGACTTTGTAACGATCTTTGAATGTTTCGATCCAGACCAGTGGGTTTTCATGAATCAATATTTCAATGGTTTCGCCGTCTCGTTCAACCCGGATTTCATTGCCGATAACTTTAACGACAGTTCGACAAGGCAAGCCGATAATCGAATAGCGGCCCCACTGCTCGCCGCCGTGTACGGATTCGAATAAATACGAATAGGGACCGTCGGCCAGTTTTAGATAAGCGCTGAGCGGCGTGTCCAAATCTGCGAGAATTTCCCGGCTGATCGGGATTCGGTTGTAGCCTTGCCGGGCATGCTGTTTAAATTGTTCGGGTGTCATTGTGGTTGTCAGCAAAAGTTGATGACGCACGGACGGGTCTTAAAACGAAACCGTCCTTTCGCCGGTCGGCACATTATATATAAGAATAGGCGGCGCTTCTAAGGTAAAAGTAACGGTTTAGAAAATGCCGGGTTGAATAATGGCGTCAGGCTCATTCGTGGTAGAAGCCGACATCCTTGCTAGCCACACCCATACCTTCTTAAAGTTAGCCATTTTTTGAGTATAAAGGGACTAGGTTGAATGGACTAAAACCAATGAGACGTGTTTTCCTTATACCGGATCATTTAAAATTAATGTCTCATTACAATGGCAGGACGAAGCAAACGATGAAATTAATTACTTTTACGCATAATCGGCAAACACGAATTGGTGCTGTCGTTGACGATGAAGTCGTCGATGGTTTCGGGGGCAGTGCGCTTCCGGCCTCGATGAGCGAATTTCTGAGTGCTGGAACGTCGGCATTGGAGGCGTTGCAAAAACTCATTGATTCAGGTTCGCATCGCCTGCCATTTACAGAGGTAAAAGTGCACGCACCGGTGCCGAGACCAGGTAAATATTTGGCGATTAGTCTCAATTATGCCGAACACATTGAGGAAACCGGTAAGGAAAAACCCGAATACCCGACATTTTTCAATAAGCAAACAACTTGTGTAATCGGTAGCGGTGAAACGATTCATCGGCCTAAGGTATCGGAAAAACTGGATTATGAGGGCGAGTTGGCATTTGTAATCGGCAAGCGTTGCCGTCATGTGCCCCAGGAACAAGCGCATCAAGTCATCGCTGGTTTCACGATCGCCAACGATGTGTCGGTTAGGGATTGGCAGGCTCGTTCGCCTACGATGACGCTAGGTAAATCATTCGATACACATGGCCCGCTCGGGCCATGGCTAGTCACGCCGGATGAAATCATCGATCCGCATAATTTGACGATCAAGACCTGGGTTAATGATGAATTACGTCAAAACTCCAATACTCGGCACATGATTTTTAATTGCTATCAAATGATTGCTTATTTGAGTCAAGTAATGACGCTCGAGCCTGGCGATGTCATTGCAACCGGCACGCCGTCGGGCGTCGGCGTTAAAATGAAACCGCGCGGTTATTTGAAGTCTGGGCAAACGGTTCGCATTGAAATCGAAGGTATTGGCGAGTTATGCAATACGGTTGTCGAAGAGCCTAAGGATTTCGTGAAAAATAACTTCCTGGAGTTATGAGCTTTGTCGAGGGTTTAGTAGCTCGCTTGGCAGGCCCAGCCCTAAGTTCCGTAGTCCATTGGCTATCGCTAACTATTTTGAGTAATTAAGGTGCTAGGCCTTTAACGGGCACCCCGGTACCGAATTTTGATCTGCGATGGGTATATTTATGACCAAACCCTAATGCTATCGAATGCCGATAAGCGATGCCTTATTTTTTTAGTTGATGCCAAGCATAAGGCGGTTTGTTAAAAAAATCCGGATTGATGTTTGGGGCAACCGGGTAATCGGTTTGTGGGGCCGGAAAGAGTAACGCGATACTCAAGCCGCCAAAGCGGGATTGAGTCATCTGTAATTCGGCATGATGCAAGACCGCGATTCTTTTTACCATTGATAAGCCGAGACCGCTGCCCTGGGTATGGTTGGCGGTTTCGACGCAACGGTAAAAACGTTGATACGCATTTTCGAGCTGTTCGGCCGGAATGCCCGGCCCCGAGTCTTCGACACATAAACAAGGGCGGTTTGCTTTAGCGGTTAGGCTGATCAATATTTTGCCGCCTCTTGGGGTGTATTTGATTGCGTTATCGACAATATTTCTTATTAAGATCGTGATGAGTAACGAATTAACCATGACCAAACCGTCTGTGTCGTTATCAAAGCCCATGGTAATTTGTTTTTTATGAGCCTCCGGCTCCATTTCGGCAATGATTTGAATAATTTCATTGCTCAATTTGATTGGTTGTTTTGTCAAATAACTGGGATCCGATTCGATGCGCGAAAAAGTCAATAACTGTTGAACAAGACCGGTCATGCGTTTCACTGCTTGTTCAATACGGCTTAATGCTTGTTGTCGGACGCCGTCATCGGTTGTTTTTATCGCGACTTGGGCTTGAGTCAACAAACCGGCGAGAGGAGTTTTAAGTTCATGCGAAGCATCCGCAGTAAAGCGCCGTTCGTTTTCAAAGGCTTTCTCAAGCTGAATGAATAAAGTGTTCAAGGCCTCGACTACTGGTATGATTTCAGTTGGAAGCCAGCGCGTCGATAATGGCTTCAGGTAATTAGCCTCACGCTTCGCTAGTTGCCGTGCCAGGCGATTGACCGGTTTGAGCGAGCGGCCGACAATGATCCAAATGACCAGTCCGAATAAAGGCAAGCTGATCAATAATGGTTTGATCAAATGATTGGCGATTTCGTCTTTCAATTCCTGACGGATATCGTCACGTTGACCGACATGAACGATATATTCGTCTTCATCATTGGAAACGCTGAAAACATGCCAGGTATGTCCCGCTACCTCGGTTTTGGTGTAGCCGTTTGTAGAATGCGACATCGGCTGCTTGGGTGCGGTTTTCGACCTTAAAATCAAGCCCTCGGTCTTATCGATCAATTGAAACGATATTTTTTTACGTAATTGCGTGAGTTGCTGGTCGGGTAGCGGCGTTTTTTCAGGGCTGTCTAAGTCCCACAATTCATTCAGAGAGCCTTTATAGAGCAATTGTCCGACGAACGAATATAAAGCTTGAGCCGATTGTTCGAGTTCCGCATTGAATAGTTTTACGACTTCATCGCGTGTGACTTTATAACTAATATATGCCGTAACGGCCCAGATGACTATCGTTGCCGAAAGCAATGCAAACAGCAGCACGCCTTTAAGTGAGTAACGCATTAATTCTCATCGAGGATGTAGCCGACGCCTCTGACCGTGCGGATGTAATCCGAGCCTAGCTTTTTGCGCAAATGGTGGATATGCACTTCGACAGTATTGCTTTCTATTTCAGAACCCCAGGAATATAAGGCTTCCTCGATGCGTGCCTTGGAAACGACCTTGCCGATATTATTCATTAAAAAATTTAAAATGCCGAATTCCTTTTGCGATAAATTAACCGGGGTGTTATGGACAGTGACGGTATGCGCTGCGGGATCCAGCACGATGCCTTTGTGTTCGATTTGAGAGACGCTTCGCCCCGCCTGTCTTCTGGCTAGTGCTCGTAGGCGGGCGCAGACTTCCGATAAATCGAACGGTTTAACAACAAAGTCGTCGGCGCCGCTATCGAGTAAAGTAACTCGATCGTCGATGCCGTCCCGCGCCGTTAAGATCAAGACCGGAGTTTCATCTTTTCGTTTTCTGATCTCGGAAAGCAGGTTTAAGCCGTCCATACCCGGCAGATTAAGATCCATTACAATCAGTTCATAACTGTTGGATTTCAGTGCTTCATCAGCTTGCGCGCCGTTCCTAAGCCAATCGACGGCATAGCCTTCCATCGTTAGGCCGGCTTGTATGCCGTCGCCCAGAATTTCATCGTCTTCGACCAATAATAGTCGCATAGTGTTACCAATAATGATACGTTGATGTTCAACAATTCGTTTAAAAATCAATCCTTTGCTAGAGCTTATTTGTTATATATCTATGTGCTCTGCTCCCCAAACTTGATCGCCGCATTGGCCCACCTGCTGCATCGATGCAAGCGCTCCGTTTTCGTGGGGGTATGACGGGCTTGTGTCTGACTGGAAGTGGAAAATATAGGAACACATTTTGGAAGTTTTGATGGATAATCGAATTCGTTGTAATTATACCCATCATCGTAGATCAAAATTCGGCGCCGGGGTGACCGTCAAAGTATGGCGTGAATGTCGATTTTGCAGGAGCAAAAATCGACCGAACACCGCGGCGCCTCTTTAGGCACTACCGATATTTGAAGTGCGAAAGGTATAAGACGTCAACGACCCAAGTGCTTTCCCTATCCCATAACATACTCTTTAAATCTATCAGCATCAATTCCGAAAGCAGCTTCGTCAAAATGCCATATTTATTGCTTAATTATCGCTGCTGAAACTGTGAATGTTAAACAAGACTAATTTCTCGCCAGGCAAAAGGGAAAGCGAGCGTTTACAATAGTTTCGATGTTAAAATATCTCATCTTCCATATTGTGCAAAAAAATCTTGCCGTCGATAAGTTTATATATCCACATACCTTGGTGCATCAAAAAATGCCCCTATTGCGATTTCAATTCTCATGCGGTCAAGGCTGAGTTACCCGAAAAACGCTATATCGATGCCTTGTTGCAAGATTTGAGTCTCGATTTGACGCGTTTTATTGTTCGACAGCCCATTGAGACGATATTCATTGGCGGTGGAACGCCCAGTTTGTTTTCACCCGAAGCGATCGATCGATTGCTTTGCGGTATTAGGCGTCAAACGCGATTAGCCGAAAATGCCGAAATTACGCTCGAAGCCAATCCGGGTACCTTTGAAAGTGGTAAATTCGCTGAATTTCGAGCTATCGGGATTAATCGATTATCGATCGGGGTGCAAAGTTTTAATGATGCACAATTAAAAAAATTGGGACGGGTTCATTCGGCGGCGGAGGCGATTCAATCGGCGGAAATTGCGCAACGTGTCGGCTTTTCCAATTTCAATCTAGACTTAATGTTCGGTTTGCCGGAAATTTCCGGATATAGCAGCTTGTCCGATATTCGTACCGCCATAGATATCAATCCGACTCATATCTCCTTTTATCAGTTGACGTTGGAGCCGAATACTTATTTTCATAAGTTTCCGCCGCAACTGCCGGGAGAAGAAAGTATCTTTGCCGGGCAAATGCAATGCCAAGCACTGTTAGAAAGCGCGGGCTATTGGCAGTACGAAATTTCCGCTTACAGTAAGCTGGGCGCTCAGTGCCGACATAACCGCAATTATTGGCAATTCGGCGATTATCTAGGGATCGGCGCAGGTGCGCACGGTAAAATGAGTTTGGCGTTGCCTTTCGAGGTTTATCGTAGCGTTAAACCTAAAAGTCCCGAGTTGTATATGCACACCCTTGGAGAGGAAAAGCCCGTTTTGTGCGAAGCCGATAATCTTCCTATTGAATTCGCGATGAATCATTTCCGACTTAAGGAGGGTTTTACCGAAGTACACTATCGAGCCGCTACGGGATTGAGTCTCGACAGCCTGCAACCGGGGCTTGAGCAATGTATCGCACAAGGCTTGGTCGATTTTACGGATGGTCATTACCGTTGCTCCGAGCACGGTTGGAATTTTCTCGATACCATCCTTGAAAAATTCATTCGCTGAATGATTATCCTTTAGGATAATTTATAACTTATCTTTCAAACTATTACATAAAGAAACGCGATGCTTGATTACCAAAAAGAGTTTATTCAGTATGCCCTGGACTGCGGCGTGCTCAAATTCGGTGAATTTCAATTAAAATCGGGGCGTATGAGTCCTTATTTTTTCAATACCGGATTGTTCGATACCGGTGCGAAATTGGGCAAATTGGGAGAGTTTTACGCGCGGGCCTTGCTGGAGTCCAAACTAAATATCGATATGTTGTTTGGCCCGGCATATAAAGGCATTCCGCTGGTTAGTGCGACTTCGATCGCTTATGCTCGAATAACCGGAAGAGATATGCCGTTTGCATTCAATCGCAAGGAAGCCAAGGATCACGGCGAGGGCGGAGTGATCGTCGGTACGCCTTTGTTCGGGAAGGTTCTGATTATGGATGATGTGATTACGGCTGGGACGTCTGTGCGCGAGTCCGTCGCCATTATTAACGGAGAGGGTGCTTATCCTGCGGGAGTGCTTATCGCGCTGGATCGGCAGGAAAAAAGCCCGGATGGGCAATCCGCTACACAAGAAGTCAGAAAAACGTATGATATGCCTGTCCAAAGTATCGTTTCACTCGAACAGATTATTGAATATTTGGAAACTGTTCGGGATCTAGGCTATCCAGTTCATGAAATTATCGAATACCGCAAACAATACGGTATTTAAAAATAATTGTGCGTGACTAACAGATTCAACGATATGGTCTACACTTACCCGCATTACATCGTTATACTTCGTTCGCTACGGTTGCGTGAAAGACTCAAGCGACCTTATCACCTTGCAGACTAATGACCGAAAAAAAGGCCAGCCATGAGGAACCCGGAATTTAAAGAACAGCTGCATGAATATTCGCAGTGGCGCAGTCAGTTGATACAAGCGATTGAAATGTATCAAGAATGGCGTATCCGTTATGGGATGAACGATGTTCATAGCACCGGGACAATTTTGAATATCCTTAATGGCTTAGAATCGGACCGCGTTACGCTGGCTTTTGTTGCGGAGTTTTCGCGCGGCAAAACGGAGCTGATCAATGCTTTGTTTTTTGCCGAAACCGGTGTCCGATTGTTGCCTTCAACCCCTGGTCGGACAACGATGTCGCCCACCGAAGTATTTTATGACGAAGAGGGAGGCAGTTATATTCGTTTGCTGAATATAGAAAGTCGCTTAGAAGATATTTCGCTGGCCGAATATAAAAACAATCCCGCTCGCTGGACACAAATTGATTTAAATTTCGATTCTCCGACGCAAATGCAAGAAGCATTTAGAGAGTTGATCGCCACCAAGACCGTGCCAAGGGATGTAGCGGATAAATTGGGATTATGGAACGAGCGTGAAGCTGCCGAGCAAGGGGTCGTTAATCCTGAGACCGTTGAAATTCCATGCTGGCGCCATGCATTAATCAGTTTTCCGCATCCGTTATTGAAGGAAGGGCTTTGTATTCTGGACACGCCGGGCTTAAATGCATTAGGTACCGAGCCTGAGCTAACGTTGAATATGCTCCCAAGTGCTCAGGCAATCATATTCGTCCTAGCTGCCGATACCGGAGTGACTAAAAGCGACTTGGAGATGTGGCGTAATCATGTCTGTAGCGCTAGGGGCGGGAGAAAGCATGGGCTGGCTGTCGTCATGAACAAAATCGATTCGATGTGGGACGATCTAGCCGGTGAGACGGGTTATGACGCCGCCATAGAATCGCAAATTAGCACATCGGCCGGAATTTTAAATATCGACGAATCATCAATCTTTCCGGTATCGGCAAAGCAAGCGCTGCTGGCGAAGGTAAAATCCGATGACGTGTTGCTCGAGAAAAGCCGGTTATATTCCTTGGAAAAATATTTGTCCGAAGACATTCTGAAGCAACGACGGCAAATATTACTCAGTACGATTAAAAAAGATATCGGTTTTTTGGTGGGCGAATCGTCTAATCTTACCGACGGTAAGCTAGCCAATGCGACCAAGCAATTGGAGGAGTTCAAGAAGTTGGACTTTGAAAACCATGAAATGACCGAAAAGTTGATGGCCGAAACCCGCGACAGGCAACAGCATTACATGGTTAATGTCGAAAACTTTCAAGCTAGCCGTAAGGTTTTTAGTGTACAGGCAAAAATCCTGATTGACTCGTTTGCCAAGGAGAAAGTCGACGAGATCATCCGGCAGACTCGGGAAGATATGACCAAGAGTTTAACGACTTACGGCATGAAGCAGCAAATTCGTAAGTTGTTCGACGATTTACGGGACTTATTGCAGGATGCAGTCGATACGACTAATGAAACGCGCCGTTTGGTTAAAGCGATTCATAAAAAGTTTCAGGACGAATACGGTTTCAAGGAAATCGAACCGCAGCTTTTCTCGATTAAGCAATACCAGTTCGAATTAGAACAGATCTTTGAAGAAGGCGAAGCATTCCGGACCAGCGCAAAAACCACATTGACCGAACAAAGCATTGTAATTAACAAGCTTTATAGTACGTTAATTAGTAAAGCGCGAAATATTATGAAACATGCCCAAAAAGATGCCGCCGCCTGGAGTAACAGCGTGTTGACACCGTTGATGCATCAAATCAAGGATCATAAAAAACAGATTGAAGGGCGTTTGCAAATGCTGAGGAAAATTAATGAATCCAAAGGAAGCGTTGCCGAAAATATAGCGATTCTGGAGCAAGAGCTAGAGCCGTTAAAAAGACAGCGAAGCGAATTGGCAACGATCATCAAAGCGATGCAATTGGATATGTCTGCTGGTAGTGAACAGTGAGAAGTTAATAGTGGTTGGATGAGCGGGGGCGCTTCGGTTGTGTGACACTGTTGTATGATTTTTCGTCTCGGTGATGTTGAATGACACAATTGCCTTTTGCGCCTATTTTTATTTACACCTATACCTAGTTTTTCCTAAAAATCAAATCCCAAACACGGTGCCCGAGGCGGAGTCCACGGTTTTCGAATTTAGTTAATGGCCGATAAGAGGGGCGCTCGCTAAATCCTCCGCCGGCTTCGGCATTATCAAGATCCGGTGCATTTGATAATACCGCCAGCATATGCTCGGCATAGTTTTCCCAATCCGTCGCGCAATGAAAATAACCTCCTCGTGTCAACTTTGCCGTGATCAAATTGACGAATGCAGGTTTGACGATACGCCGTTTATGATGACGTTTTTTCGGCCAAGGATCGGGAAAAAACAAATGAACGCCCGCTAGGCTTTGATCGGAGATGCATCGTGCCAGAATCTCGACTGCATCATGGCAAAAAATTCGCACATTGCTCAGTTCGCGCGCTTCCAGTTGCATAATCAGGTGGCCGACGCCCGGTCTATGCACCTCAATGCCGATGTAATCGCAATCGGGATTTGCCTCGGCCATGTCAGCTAGGCTATCACCGTTTCCGAAACCGATTTCAACGATAACCGGCGCTTCCCGCCCGAAAATTTCGCTGAAACGGCATTCGATACCGGGCTCCAGGCCGTACTTATCCCAGAAATCGGTGAGTGCTTGCTGCTGTCCAGCGGTGATACGGCCTTGACGCCGCGAAAAGCTTCGGATTTTGCCGGCGTTGGATAATTCAAGGGAATTCATGTTGACGGAGTGTGACGTTTATATTGCAATATTAACGAATGCGACTGAGTCAGCTGGGTTAATGACGCGTAATACAACATTTCTGTGCGAATGCCTGTTGCTTGGCGAAGAAAAAAGCCAAGTGATCCAATACGGTAATTTTAAAGAAACAAACCGTCGATCGGCGACGAAGCCGAAGCGAAACGTTTTCTTGGCATGCGTCCGGCTAAAAATGCTAGGCGACCGGCTTCGATCGCTTTTCTCATCGCTTCAGCCATCATGACCGGATGTTGGGCGGCGGCGATTGCGGTATTCATTAGCACGCCATCGCAGCCGAGCTCCATCGCGATAGCGGCATCGGAAGCCGTGCCGACGCCGGCGTCGACCAGAATCGGTACGTTGGCGTTCTCGACGATGGTCAAAATGTTGTATGGATTACGAATGCCCAACCCCGAGCCGATCGGAGCAGCCAATGGCATCACCGCAACACAGCCGATATCCTCCAGTCTTTTCGCGGCAATCGGGTCATCATTGGTATAAACCATCACATCGAAGCCGTCCTTGACCAATAATTCCGCCGCGACATACGTTTCGGCGACATCGGGGAATAAGGTTTTTTGGTCGGCCAAGACTTCCAGTTTGACCAGCTTATGACCGCCTAATAACTCCCTGGCCAAACGGCAGGTCCGCACGGCATCGTCGGCGGTGAAGCAACCGGCGGTATTCGGCAGGATTGTGTACTTATCAGGCGAAATAACATCGAGCAGGTTGGGTTCGCCCGGGTTTTGGCCAATATTGGTCCGTCGGATCGCGACCGTGACGATTTCCGCGCCGCTAGCTTCGATAGCCAGGCGGGTTTCCTCCAAGTCTTTATACTTGCCGGTACCGACCAATAATCGCGAATGAAATCGGGTACCGGCTACGGTGAAGGTATCGTCCTGGCCGCCGCCGATGGCATGAACGATTTCCAGGCGGTCATTGTCCTGTAGCGTTTGCTGTTCGTAGCGGTCGAACGGCAGGATTTCTTTATTCAACTCAACCGCGATGCGCTTGCCGCTTAGCCCCATATCGGCCACAATCCGTGCGACCGTTGTCGCTTCCGGATATTCGCGGGGTTCGCCATTTAGCAATATATTCACATTTACGCTCCGTATCAATTTTCAGTCTTTCTGCGCGCAACGACTGCCGCAGCAAGATCTTTCAACAACTGTGCCGAGTCTTCCCAGCCCAGGCAGGCATCGGTAATACTTTGCCCAAAAGTCAATGGTTTGCCGGGAATTACTTCCTGGCGTCCGGCCTTTAAGTGGCTTTCGATCATGACGCCGATGATGCGTTTGTCGCCACCGGCAATTTGCCCGCCGACATCCTCGCCGACGATCAACTGGCGTTGATATTGTTTCAAACTATTCGCATGGCTGAAATCGATCATAATGCGCGGTCTTAGCCCAGAATTTTCCAGTCCTTCCGCGACTTTTTCAACGTTTACTGCATCGTAGTTGGGCTGGCCATTGCCGCCGCGCAAAATAATGTGAGCATCTTCGTTGCCGCGCGTCGAAAATATTGCCGAGCGGCCTTCCTTCGTTAATGAGAGGAAGTGATGGGGACTCATTGCAGCGCCGATCGCATCGATAGCGATTTTGATCGAACCATCGGTCGCGTTTTTGAAACCGACCGCGCAGGATAGGCCGGAAGCCAATTCGCGATGCACCTGACTCTCGGTGGTTCTTGCGCCGATGGCCCCCCACGAAATCAAGTCGGAAACATACTGCGGTGTGATCAAATCGAGATATTCGGTTGCGGCCGGCATGCCCAGCGTGTTCAGGTCCAACAATAAGCGCCTGGCAATATGCAGGCCTTTGTTGATATCAAAGCTGGAATCCAGATCGGGGTCGTTGATCAAACCTTTCCAGCCGACCGTCGTTCTGGGCTTTTCGAAATATACCCGCATCACGATCAGTAGATCTTTCTTCAATTCGTCTTTGATTTCCTTGAGCCTTTTTCCATACTCGATCGCAGCTTCCGGATTATGAATCGAACACGGGCCGATCACGACTAACAAGCGGTCGTCATCTCCGGTTAATATGTCATGTATTTCGGCGCGCGTTTGCAGCACCGTGGTTGCCGCGAGTTCATTCATCGGCAGTTCTTCGTGTACCGCAACAGGCGCAATGACTTCTTTCGTTTCACTGATTCTTAAGTCATCGGTGTTATATTTGCTTAACATAATAGTTATCCAGCTTGAAAGTGCGCGGAGAGTTAAAAGCCGCACATTTTAACTTTTTTCACGACCGTTTTGTTAGTTTTTGCTTGGCTAGTCTGTAAAGCGATCTATCGCACATCAAATTGATCGAACCGTCGGTTAGTAAAGCAATAACTGTCAGAACAATTTTTGCTCTACTTGTTCAACGACAAATGCGGTTTATTCTATTTAGCTAATAGCTAACAGCCTCTTCCGGCAAAAAACCACCTGCCTGCATTGACCAAAGCCGATGATAAAATCCTTTTCGACCCAGTAATTCATTATGGCTGCCGTCCTCGACAATGTGACCGTTGTCGAAGACCAAAATGCGGTCCAGATGGGCGATCGTCGATAATCGATGCGCAACAGCGATGACGGTTTTACGACCCATGGCTCGGTCGAGATTTTCTTGAATGGTTTTTTCAGTGACCGAATCTAAACTGGATGTAGCTTCGTCAAGAATTAGAATCGGCGCATCCTTTAGCATGACGCGAGCAATGGCGATGCGTTGACGCTGTCCGCCGGACAGCTTGACTCCGCGTTCCCCTACTAGGGCATCGTAACCTTCTTTCATGTCTTTGATAAACTCCTCTGCATGCGCGAGATGAGCAGCGCCGGCTATTTCCGCATCCTCCGCATTTAGTTTTCCGTAACCGATATTTTCTTTGAGGCTGCGGTAAAACAAGCTCGGATCCTGAGAAATCAGACTGACTTGTTCATGCAAGGAATCTTGTGTTACACCGGCAATATCGACATCATCGATTAGAATTGCTCCCTCTTGAGGCTCGTAATTGCGCAGCACTAGCGCGACAAAGGTAGATTTTCCGGACCCGGAAAAACCAACTAGACCTACCCGTTCCCCCGGTTCGATGATGACGTTTAAGTCTTCGAAAACCGGGTGCGAGGGATCGTAACCGAAACGAACATGACGGAATTCGATCCGGCCATTTGTCACGTTTAGAGGCGTAGATTCAGGTTTGTCGACAATATCGTGAGGTCGAACGATGGTATCGATGCCGTTGGCAACATTGCCGACATATTCGAAAAACTCTAAAAATCGTCGGGTTAGATTACGGGCGTCGCTGATAATCAATAACGCCAAAGCAATGCTCATTGTGAAGTCGCCGACACTGATTATGCCGCCATCCCAAAGTGTGAGCGCATAGTAGACCGTCCCTATCTTGAGTGCGGCGGCGGCAATGAATTGAAACCAGCGGACCCGTTCCATATACCAAAATGTCCTGCGTCCGGCCCGAACTTCGGTTTCCAAATATTCGTTCAAATAACGGCGCTCGTAATTGAGACGGGCAAACAACTTTGCGCTAAGCATGTTGCTGACCGCGTCGACGATTTTGCCGTTGACCTGACTGCGAGTCGCTGCGTAATTTTTTGCGTAATGCTGACAACGGGTGGCAAGCCAATAAGAAATGGCAATATAGGCCAATACCCAGATTGCAACGTATTGTCCTAGTCCTTGATTAACTTCAAGCAATAAAAAAATTGAAACGATAAAGGTTACCGTAATTGGCCAAAATTCGCACAAAACCGACCACGTCGTATGATTAACGCTGGTCGCTGTTTCGCTAATGCGATGTGCTAGTGCTCCGGCAAAGTGATTGCCGAAGTAACTAACCGAGTGATACTGCAAATAAGCAAAAAGTTTTTGAGTGGTTCTTTGCCGCAAACGAGGTCCGATAATAATCAGCAATGCACCGCTGGTTCGACTGAAGATGATTTCGGCCAAAGCTAAGCCTGCCAGCAATAGCAATGGTTGTCGCAGTGTTTTCAGTACCGGGCCGGTGTCCCCGCTCAATGAAGCCACGCCATCCATAATAGCCTTGACTGCATAAGGAACCAGAATATTGCATGCCGCCTGTCCGGTCTCGAGAATTAACATTAACATCAATAAAACCGGGAAACTGCTAATACAGTACAGGATAAATTTGATCGTGCCTGTAGGGAGGTCCGGAGCTTCTCGTGCGCGTTGGAAAGAAGAAGGTTTAGGCATGAGTACTGTTATCTACTTTGCTCGTCATCTCTTTGCTAGACATACTCCGTACCTTCATAAAATTAGTCAATTTTTGACTATAAATTTAGGGAGTATACCCATATATGGACTCCTCGTTTATTGCAAGCCAAGTTTTCAAAAATTGATGTCAAAACAGAGATCAAGATTGCAGCCATATATCCGGTCTCTCAACAGAGGCTTTATTGCCTCAGGACTCCTGATGAATCTATCCG
>JAHJSQ010000056.1 GCA_018830325.1 Gammaproteobacteria bacterium | reverse complement strand
CATTCTGGCAACTTGAACACCGATTCTGGAAAATCCAGAAAAGTGTTCAGCTTGAAACCAGAATCAGTGTTCAACTTGAATCAGAATGGGTGTTCAGATTGCTCCAGAATGGGTGTTCAGGTTGGGCCAGAATATGCACATGAACAACGAAATCCGTTGGCAGCAACGCTTTCAAAATTTTGAACGAGCCTTCAAACAGTTTTCCGAAATTGCCGACGCCGATTTAAACGCTTTATCCAACTTAGAAAAAGAGGGCTTTATTCGGCGTTTTGAATACACGATTGAACTGGCTTGGAAAACGCTGAAAGATTATCTTTTAGAAAACGGTTTTGATGTCAATAGCCCTAAAGAGGTCTTTCGGCAGGCGTTTCAAAATGAGACCCTTGTTGATGGTGAAATTTGGATGGATGCCTTGAAAAAAAGAAATTTAACCAGCCACACCTACAATGAAGTGATTTTGAATGACACCTTGGATTTTTTGCAACAAGACTTTTACCCGGTGGTTGAAAAACTGTATCGCCATTTGAAAACTGAGCTAGACGGATGAAATACGGCTTAACAGACACGCAATTACAGGAAATTTTTGCCTTTATTGAGCAATATGCAGACGTTGAACAAGCGATTTTATTTGGTTCACGGGCCATGGGTACCTTTAAAGAAGCCTCTGATGTGGATATTGCCATTAAAGGGGAAAAGGTTACTGATTCGTTAGCCCAACGGATTAAATTTGATATTGAAGAAGACACATATTTGCCGTTCTTTTTTGATGTTATTGCTTATCCGTCAATCAGTAATGAGGTATTGATCAAGCATATTGATGAAAAGGGCGTGGTGATTTTTAGGCGTTGGTGTGAGTGGCGGGAGTGTAAATTAGGAGAAATAGCTACAAAAATAGGAAGTGGGGCTACACCAAGAGGCGGAAGTAACTCTTATAAAGAAGCTGGAATATCTTTAATTCGTAGCCAAAACATTTTGGACTTTAAATTTTCAAATGATGGTTTAGCCTTTATTGATAATCAACAGGCTGATGAATTAAAAAATGTAGCAGTCGAAAAAAATGATGTTTTATTAAATATAACAGGTGATAGTGTGTCTCGTTGTTGTATTGTTCCTAATTCAATATTACCTGCACGAGTAAATCAGCATGTGGCTATTATTAGATTAAATCCTAAAAAGGCTATTTACTTATTTATTTTTTATTTTCTGCAATTTAAAAAAGAAGAGCTTTTATCATATTCTGAAATTGGAGGAACGAGACGAGCATTAACAAAAGGAATGATTGAAGATTTCGATGTTTCTTTACCAGATTTACCAGAACAAAAAGCCATTGCCGCCGTCCTGTCCAGCCTGGACGACAAAATCGACCTGCTGCACCGCCAGAACCTTACCCTCGAAGCGATGGCTGAAACGCTGTTCCGGCAGTGGTTTATTGAGGAAGCGGGGGAGGATTGGGAGGAAGTCACTCTTGAAGATGTTACTTCAAGAATTACCGATGGTGCACATGCAAGTCCCCCTACGGTTGAGTTTGGGCGTCCGATGGCGTCTGTTAAAGATATGTATGAATGGGGAATATATACGGAAAGCTGCCGACAAATTAGCCAAGAGGATTTTGACGAATTGGTGAGGACAGATTGCCGCCCATTAAAGAATGACATTCTGATCGCAAAGGATGGAAGCTACTTAAAACATGTTTTTGTAGCTGAAAATGATATGGACGTTGTTATATTATCATCCATTGCCATTTTGAGGCCGAATGGTCGATACCACCCGTTATTGCTGGCAACCTTTCTTAAATTAAACTCCACTAGAGAAAGCATGGAAAACATTGTCACTGGAGCAGTAATTCCCCGCATTGTGTTAAAGAATTTTCGTAAGTATAAGTTACTGCTTCCTCCAAAACAGCATCAGAATCACGCACTGACTTTTATTGAACCCCTCTATAAGAAATGCTGGGAAAACTGCCGGCAAATCCGCACCCTCGAAAAACTCCGCGACACCCTGCTTCCCAAACTGATGAGCGGTGAAGTGCGGGTGAAAATTGCCTAACTGCACAAAAAAGCGCATCATTCGATGATATTTTATGGAGGCCATTATGCGCACGACGGTTGTTTTAGATGATGAATTACTCGAAAAAGCTCAAGCCTTAACCAACCTAAAAGAGAAATCCAGCCTGATCAAAGAAGCCTTGAAGGCGCTGATTGAACGCGAGAGCGCTAAGCGCCTAGCCAGCTTAGGCGGTATTGCCCCTGATTTGCAGCCCATCCCGCGCCGGCAATCCGAGTTGTAACAATGCAGGTCTTAGTGGATACCTCGGTATGGATCGACCACTTTCGCAAAAAAGAACCAGCGTTAGTCGGTTTATTGGAAAACGGTCACGTTTTAGGTCATCCGTTTGTCCGGGGTGAACTCGCGTTAGGCAATCTGCCGCAACGCCATACCCTTTTGGGGCTATTGAATCACTTGCCGCAAGCCCCGGTAGCTTTCGATGCGGAAATCAACCGGTTTATCGAAGCGAATGCCTTGTTTGGTTTGGGCATCGGTTTTGTCGATGTGCATCTGTTAGCCGCTGCAAAATTGGCGCTTAACGCCACCTTATGGACACGCGATAAACGCCTATTGGCCGTTGCTACGCAGCTCACTATGAGCTATCAACCCTAAGCATCAGCGCATGACTTTAACAAACCAACCCCAACAAATTGCCATCTACCAAAACGAAGACGGCAGCATTCATATTGATGTTCACTTGGAACAAGACACCGTTTGGCTTAACCAAGCACAGATGGTTGAATTATTTGGCCGTGATCAGTCGGTTATCTCGCGGCATATTGCCAATGCATTCAAAGATGAGGAGGTTTCTGAAAAAAGCAATATGCAAAAAATGCATATTGCAAATTCTGACAAACCTGTGGCCTATTACGATCTGGATGTGATTATTTCGGTAGGTTATCGTATCAAGTCCAAACGAGGCGTGCAGTTTCGGCGTTGGGCCACTCAGATTTTGAAGCAATACCTACTGCAAGGCTACGCGCTGAACGAACAAAAACTGCGTGCCAGCCAGGAAAAACTAGCCGATTTGCAACGCGCCATCGCGTTATCGTCGCGCTTGATTCACAACAAATCACTGTCGGCCAACAAATCGCAAGGCATTCTGACGATTTTGGAACACTACAGCCACGCCTTGACGGTGCTGGATGATTACGACCATCAACGCTTGGTCATCGCGGGCACGCAAAAAGCCACGCAAACGCCGATTGGTTATGAAGAAGCCATCGCTCAAATCCGGCTGTGGCGTGAACAGGAACAATTAAGCGGCTTGTTCGGCAACGAGAAAGACGACTCGTTCAAAAGTTCGCTGGCCACGATTTATCAAACCTTCGGCGGCGAAGAGCTGTATCCGAGCATCGAGGAAAAAGCGGCGAATCTGTTGTATTTTATCGTCAAAAACCATTCTTTCAGTGATGGCAACAAACGCATCGCAGCGGCGATTTTTGCCTGGTTTTTACAGCGACACGATTATCTGTACAACGAGAACTACGAAAAACGCATTGCCGATAACGCCTTGGTTGCCTTTACTTTGCTAATCGCCGAAAGCAAGCCGGAAGAAAAAGATACCATCGTCAAAGTCATTATCAATTTAATCAATGGTAAAAATGGATGACCCCACTCACCGAGTCCACGATTGAAGACTAGTCGACACATCCCCTCAAGCTGATGCGCAGTGAAGTCAGGGTAAACTATAATTCTTAACTATCCATGCCTTTTGAGGAAAACTGATGTATGCCTACAAAGAAATAATCACGCTAGAGGACTTGCAGCATATCACCTTAAAACGCCCATTAGCGTTAAAAAAAGGGCAAAAAATCGAAGTATTGATTTTGGCCGATGATGAAAATGAGGGACTGGAAGCCATCCGCGACCATATCGCCGCGCAAGGTATCAGTGAAACCGATATCAGTGACGCGATTGATTGGGCGCGGGAAAAATGAGGGTTGTTTTTGATACCAACACGGTTATTTCAGCCTTGTTATTTCGCGGCAAGCTGTCGGCTTTGGTCCAACATTGGCGACAAGAAAATATAACGCCGTTGATTTGTGAGGAAACCCGTACCGAATTTTTACGGGTTTTAGTCTATCCAAAATTCAAGTTAAATGTCGAGCAAGTAGACATATTGGCTTCTCATTACTTGCCTTATGCCGAAACAGTGACGATTTCAGAAGCCAATATAAACCATTTGCCAAAATGCAGAGATAATAAAGACCAAATATTTTTGGAATTAGCTTTTAATGGACAGGCTGATTTTTTAGTTACCGGCGATGAGGATTTGTTGGTATTGAGAACACAAACACCGTTTGAAATCATCACTCCGGCGGATTATTTAACGCTCCCTGGTCACAAATACACGCCATGACCCAACTCACCGAAAGCGCGATTGAAGACTTCGCTATCAAGCTATTTGAACAGCTTGGCTATCACTATGTTCACGCCCCTGAAATAGTGCCTGACAGCGCCAACCCGGAACGCGGCCATTATGACGAAGTAATCCTGAAAGACCGCTTACGGTCTGCCGTGCGGCGTATCAATCCGTCCGTTCCAACGCAGGCACTGCAAGAAGCGTTGAAAGACGTGGAACGCATCCATTCGCCCGATTTATTGGCCAACAATGAAGCCTTCCACCGAATGCTGACCGAAGGCGTGAAAGTCAGTTACAGCCAAGACGGGCAGGATCGCGGTGATCTGGTCTGGCTGATTGATTTTGCCAACCCGGAAAACAATGAATTCGTGGTGGCCAATCAGTACACAGTCATTGAGAACAACCAGAACAAACGCCCCGATCTGGTGTTGTTCGTCAATGGCCTGCCTCTGGTGGTCATCGAGCTCAAAAACGCCACCGATGAAAACGCCACCCTCAAATCGGCCTATAAACAGCTCGACACTTACAAGCACACCATTCCAAGCTTGTTTACCACCAACGCCATTTTGGTGATCTCCGATGGGCTGGAGGCCAAAGCCGGGTCTTTATCGGCCGGGTTTAGCCGATTCATGGCGTGGAAATCCGTCGATGGCCAAACCGAAGCCTCACATCTGGTCAGCCAGCTTGAAACCCTGATTAACGGCATGCTGAACAAAGCCACGCTGTTGGATTTGGTTCGGTATTTCATCGTGTTCGAGAAAGCCAAGAAAGAAGATCCAAAAACCGGCGTGATCAGCATCAGTACGGTTAAGAAACTCGCCGCCTATCACCAATATTACGCGGTCAATGCCGCCATTGCTTCGACGCTACGCGCAGCGGGTTTTGACTCAGCAATGACGCTCACTGAACCGCCGGCGAGTTACGGTCTGCCGGATGTCAGGCAACAACCGAAAGGCGATCAAAAAGCCGGGGTGGTCTGGCATACGCAAGGTTCCGGCAAATCGCTGTCGATGGTGTTTTATACCGGCAAGATCGTTCTGGCCTTGGATAATCCGACCGTGTTGGTGATTACCGACCGGAACGATCTGGACGATCAATTGTTCGATACCTTTGCCGCTTCCGCCCAATTATTGAGGCAGGAGCCCAAGCAAGTCGAAGACCGGCAACAACTTAAAGACCTGTTGCGGGTCGGTTCCGGCGGTGTGATTTTTTCCACGATCCAAAAATTCCAGCCGGAAGAGGGCAATGTTTACGAACAGCTCTCCGACCGGCGCAATATCGTGGTGATTGCCGATGAAGCGCACCGGACTCAATACGGTTTTCAAGCCAAAACGGTCGATGAAAAAGACGAGAACGGCAATGTCATCGGCAAAAAAGTCGTGTACGGTTTCGCCAAATACCTACGCGATGCCTTGCCGAATGCCACTTATTTGGGCTTTACCGGCACGCCGATTGAAAAAACCGATGTCAACACGCCCGCCGTATTCGGCAATTACGTGGATATTTACGATATTGCCCAAGCCGTCGAAGACGGCGCCACGGTGCGAATTTTCTATGAGAGTCGGTTAGCTAAAGTCGGCTTGAGTGCCGAAGGCAAAAAACTGATTGGCGAACTCGATAAGGAACTGGATCAAGAAGACCTGACCGACACCCAGAAAGCCAAGGCGAAATGGACACAAGTTGAAGCTCTGATCGGTAGCCATGAGCGGGTCAAGAATATCGCTAAAGATATCGTCACTCATTTTGAAGCCCGGCAGGAGGTCTTTGACGGCAAAGGCATGATTGTCGCGATGTCTCGCCGAATCGCCGTAGCGTTGTACGATGAAATCATCAAACTCAAACCGGAATGGCATTCGGATGATCCGAACAAAGGCGTGATTAAGGTTGTTATGACGGCGGCCTCGTCAGACGGTTCCGAGCTGGCCAAACATCACACCACCAAACAGCAACGCAAAGCCTTGGCCGAACGGATGAAGGATAACAATGATGAACTCAAGCTCGTTATCGTCCGCGATATGTGGTTGACCGGCTTCGATGCGCCCTCGTTGCATACGCTGTATATCGACAAACCGATGAAAGGCCATAATCTGATGCAAGCGATTGCACGGGTCAACCGCGTCTATCTCGACAAGCCAGGCGGCTTGATCGTCGATTATTTGGGTATCGCCTCGGATTTGAAAGAAGCGCTGTCGTTTTATTCGGATTCGGGCGGCAGAGGCGATCCGACTTTGGCTCAAGAGCAGGCCGTGCATTTGATGTTGGAAAAGCTCGAAGTCGTTTCTGCCATGTATCATGGTTTTGCCTACGAGGATTATTTCACGGCGGATACCCGTCAGAAACTCTCCATTATTCTGGCCGCCGAAGAGCATATTTTGGGGCTGAAAGACGGCAAAAAGCGATATATCAATGAAGTGACGGCGCTCTCGCAAACCTTCGCCATTGCCATTCCGCATGAACAGGCGATGGAAGCCAAGGATGAAGTGGCGTTCTTTCAGGCGGTCAAAGCGCGGCTGGCCAAGTTTGACAGCACTGGCTCCGGAAAAACCGATGAGGAAATAGAAACCACGATCCGGCAGGTGATCGATAAAGCCCTGGTGTCCGAACAGGTCATCGATGTTTTCGATGCGGCCGGCATCAAGAAACCCGATATCTCCATCCTGTCCGAAGAATTCTTGCTCGAACTCAAAGGCATGGAACACAAAAACGTCGCGTTGGAAGTTTTGAAAAAACTGCTCAATGACGAGTTGAAAACGCGGGCGAAAAAGAACCTGGTACAAAGCAGATCCTTGATGGAGATGCTGGAAGCGGCCATCAAGAAATACCAGAACAAAATCCTGACCGCTGCCGAAGTGATGGATGAGCTGATTAAGATCAGCAAGGAAATTGTCGCGTCCGATAGTGAAGCCAAACAACTGGGCTTGAGCGATTTTGAATATGCGTTTTATACCGCCGTGGCCAAAAATGAGAGCGCTAAAGAATTGATGCAGCAAGACAAGCTGCGGGAACTCGCAGTCGTATTAACGCAAAAGGTGAAGGAAAACGCGTCGATTGACTGGACGATCAAGGAAAGTGTCCGGGCTAAATTGAAAGTGATCGTCAAACGGCTTTTGCGGCAATACGGCTATCCGCCGGATATGCAACTCTTAGCGACCGAAACCGTGTTGAAGCAGGCGGAGATGATTGCGAATGAGTTGTGCGAGGCTTGAGTTGATAGAATGGACTTCTACCTATTTTGTTGCCCAGGCCGCTGTTAAAACGGCCGAATCTCTAAGCCGCAGGATTGTTTTAGTAGACGGCGTTCAACTTGCAAAACTGATGATTCGGTATAACGTCGGTTGCATGCAAGCGCGCCAAGATTTTTCGCGAAAGCTGAAATGGGGTCCGTCCGATTTCAGCAGCGAAAAATTGCTTGGCGATTATTGCCTTCGGCGGCCCCGATTCGCCCTGCGTCCGTGCCACTACGCCACATCATCGTCAACT
>JAHJSQ010000055.1 GCA_018830325.1 Gammaproteobacteria bacterium | reverse complement strand
GACAGGACGCCGTGAATACGTCCATGTAGGCTTGACGGCAGCTCCCTGCTGCCGACACCTGTCAATCGAGCAACCGTACCCTCCTTTCAACCATTGGCGTGATATTGAAAAAAGGAAAGTGACTAAGAGTTGTATCCTTGGCTTTCAGTTCATAAAGTATCAACTATTAACGCGAACATAGCCTTGAATTATATACCTTTCGCACTTCAAATTTCGGCAGTGCCGGAGGAGGCCTCGGGGTGCTCGGTAAAGGCTTTGCCAGCATGGAGCTGGCATAGAGCCTACATGGACGTATTTACGGCGTCCTTTGACGGGCACCCCGAGGCCGAATTTTCATCTACGATGAGTATAAACACATAGCCCAAAAGCCGGTAGACAGCGCGCCCATTAGCCATATCCATATTAGGTTGCTTATAGACGATCAATTCGATACCGAAGGCTCTGTATCATCGGCAATGACCACTTGGTTGCGTCCACTCTGTTTGGCTCGATAAAGCGCGACATCTGCTCTTTTTATTATCGAATCCGGAGACGTATCATCATTGCGCAATTGGGTCACGCCGCAACTGACCGTAAACGAAAAGGCTTTATTGTCGGATTCGATTGTTGTCCGGGCAATTTGCAGGCATAAGCGGTTCGCGATTTGCGAGGCTTCGGCCAATGGAGTCTCCGGCAACAAAATCGTAAACTCCTCACCGCCGAAACGGCTGAAAGTATCGTTTTTTCGAAGCATCGTCGTACTGACTTTAACCATTTCTATGATCACTTTATCGCCGATGTCATGCCCATAGTTATCGTTAATGCTTTTGAATCGATCGATATCGAATACCATCAAAATGCTGGGATGCCGATATCTTTGCACGCGTTCGAGCTCTTTCTTGAGCGCGTCCAAAAAATAACGCCGATTATACGCGCCGGTTAGCGGGTCGCTCATTGCTAATTGTGTCAGGCGGGTATTAGCTTCTTTCAATGCCGTCGTCAATCGTTGCAATTTTAATTGATGCCTTACCCTTGCCTTGACTACGGCCGAGGAAAAAGGCTTGGTAATGTAATCGACAGCACCGAGATTCAAGCCTTTTTCCTCGGTTTCGGCATCGGGAATACCGGTAATAAAAATAACCGGAATGTCAGCTGTGGTCTGAGATTGCTTTAAATGCTCCAACACTTCGAAACCGTTGAGCCCAGGCATCGAAATATCCAGCAAAATCAAATCAGGTAAATTCGTGCCTGCTATTTTCAAGCCTTCTTCGCCGCTTAACGCAAAAATAATATTAGCCTGCGATTTCAATAGCCTTGAAAGTACGACGATATTTTCCTTGGCATCGTCGATGATCAGTATCGTTTGCATGGTATCGGGCTCGGTCATGGTGTTTTACCTTTGTAGTTTCCGGCTGCTCAGGATTGTGAATGCGTCATTAGCGTTAAACTTAAATCGACGTACGTAAACGGTCCCTCAATTCTTTAACGCAATCGGCAGCCACGGCAAAATCAAGATCCATCAAATAATTTTTTATTATTGCCAATTCTTGAGCATATCCGCCGCCCATCCGTAATTCAAGCTCATCTAAACAATCTTCTGCCTGCCAATTATTCGCTTCCAGAAAATCGATCAAACGCTCGCATAATGCCACGGTTTCATTGACGACCTCGGTTGTCATTTCCGAACAATTCCGCGACTCTTCGACGAGACCTGAAGTATCGCTTAACTGTCGCCAACCGTCCATTTCCTCGACAAATCGATTCATTTCGTAAGCAAAATTAGAGAGTGCTTCATCAACCATCGACGCGTCCGACTGCCGCAACTCAGATTCTAATTGAGCGGCGGTCTCGAAAACCTTCAAAATATGAAGATTGCCGGCCACTCCTTTAATTAGATGCGCTTTATCGGCTGCATTTTCCGGCTTTTCTTCGGCCAACATTGCCGCGACCGAATCCGCTGCGTAGCACTGTTCGTCTGCGAATTTAAGCAATAGTTTGAGTAATAGAGAATCATCGTCCTGCAATAAACGCAAGGCCGATTGGACATTAACGGTCTCGATGGAAGCCAGCGCCGGCAAACGGTCACTCGACTCCGCCGTTGTCGGGACCTGGTTTTCAGGCAATACGGGTGACTCATGATCCCCGCTCAATACCGTCCATCGGGCCAGTTTCGAAAATAACTGTTCAGGATCGATCGGCTTACCGATGTGATCTTGCATGCCGGTCGCCAAACATTGCTGCCGGTCCGATTCGATTGTATGCGCCGTCATCGCTATAATGGGCAACTTATCGAAACGCGAATCCTTACGCAGAATCGTCGTCGCTTCATAACCGTCCATCTCCGGCATCTGCAAATCCATCAGCACGGCATTATATATCGGCTCGTCGGCGTATTGCCGAAGTCGGTTCACCGCTTCCAATCCATTGTTGACAATATCAACGACAACACCGGCACTTTCCAGCGTTTTGCGCACAACCTCCTGATTGATTTCGTTGTCCTCGACAATCAATACTCGAATTCCTCGTACCGCTGCTTCGTAAAATAGTGCGTTTGCCGTATCATGGCGATTTTTAAGGTTTTCAATCAATGCCTCCTTACCGCAAGCATTTAAGATCGCATCCATCAGACAAGACGGCGTGCTCGGCTTATTCATCAGCGTAATATTAGCGAATTGTCTCGATACCTTCTTGATACTTTCGGCTTCGAGCGACGAAACATTGATGATGATCGGTGTCTTTTTCCCGAACGCACTCGTTTCCAAAGCTTTAAGAATATCCGCCTTATCGGCGTCATTCATTTTCCAATCCAGCAAAACCAATTCCAGCGTGGACTGCTCGGAATCTTGATGTTCCCGCAATATGTCCTGTAATTTCATTTTTCCGAGAGAACACAGGGTCACATTAAAACGCAGATCGCGCAGCATCGTTTCGAATATCCCGCAGGCTGTTTCATTTTCGCAAATCAACAATACATGCCAGCCTTCCAATTCGGCCGGAATATGATCGACAGGCTTGCTATCGGGAACGACATTCAGAGGCAGTGTAAAATAAAACTCGCTTCCGGCTCCTTCGGCACTGTCGACACCGAGCTCTCCCCCCATCATTTCGACCAAGTGTTTACTGATCGTCAAGCCTAAGCCGGTTCCGCCGAAATGGCGTGTTGTCGAACTATCAGCCTGCGTAAACGAATCGAAAATCCGACTTTTTTGCTTTTCGGATAAGCCGATTCCGGTATCTTTGACGCTAAAGCGCAATTGATCGTCTCCCTCCGTTTTGACCGAAATAACGACTTCGCCTCGTGTGGTAAACTTTATGGCATTGCTGCACAAATTGGTCAGTACTTGAATCAAGCGTAACGAGTCGCCGATCATGCATAATGGCACGCCCAGGCCGCGATCGATCAACAAATCCAAGTGTTTCTCAGCCGCGACCGGTTCGAGCATCGTGCCGATATTTTCCAATACCGCATCTAAATTGAATTCGACATGCTCGACATCGAGCTTGCCCGATTCAATTTTGGAAAAGTCCAAAATATTATTGATAATGCCGAGCAGATTTTCCGAAGATAGCTGAACTTTGTGCAAATAATCCCGTTGCACTTCATTCAGTTCCGACTTAAGCACCAGGCGATTCAGACCGATGATCGCATTGAGCGGCGTCCGGATTTCATGGCTCATATTCGCCAAAAATTCAGCTTTTGCTTTTGCCGAGACTTCTGCAGCCAATTTTGCCTTGGCCAATTCTTCCTCGGATCGCTTGCGGGCAGTCACATCCATGACCAAGCCTTCCCAGATAATATCTCCGTTATCCTGTAAATGCGGCCTAGAAGCGGCATGAAACCATTTCCATTCGCCGTTAGCCGTCATCTGGCGTGCTTCGAAATTCCAAGGGGATAAATGAATTGCAGAATCCAAAACGCTACTTTGAAATCCGGGCAGATCGTCCGGATGTATCGTATGTACAATAGGAGTGGCGTCATTTGCGACAGCAGCCGGCTCGACGCCGAATATTTCCTTACAACCTCGGCTTGCATAAGGAAACGAAAAAACGCCCTCCGGCGTCATCCGAAATTTATAAATGAATCCGGGTACATTGGATGCCAAGCGCTCGTAGCTAGCATTTTGAGCCTCCAACTGACGAGCTACTTTAATTTGTTCGGTAATGTCGACAAAACTGACCAAATAACTAGCTAAACCTTGCTCATTCGCTTGCAAGGGTACCGATGTCATACGCACATGCAACGAATTTCCGACTAGATTTTCAAATTCGCATTCGGTTTCGGACTTTTTTTTCCGTAACACATCCCAAACCCTGGTTAAATGCGACTTTGCCGGCGATACGATTTCAAGAAGAGGAACATCAATCAGATCCGCTTCAGAACCGCCGACCAACTTACATAACGCCGGATTGGCAAAACGAATCACACCCAAATCATCCAGCAAGCAAACACTTTCACCCAAACATTGCAAAACACTTAACACATCGCTTTGAGCTAATTTAGCGCTATTGCTTTGCTGTAAGGATTTGGGCCATAAATGAAATGCCGCAAAACTCAAACCGGAAACCTCGACTTGGGACACCGACGCGGTATATTCCATGCGAATCCCTCTGCTGTGTCGCCAAGACAAAGGAAAAACCGGAAGATAGCGATCCTTCCCGATAAGCGGCCACCACTCTTCCCGCCATTGATCGACATCGAGCGACGGAATTAAACGATCCAATGACATACCGCTCAATTCGTTATCGGCGAAACCGAAAGTTTGTAAAAATCGTTCATTGGCATAGCCGATAGCCCCTGACGCGTCGACCCATAAATTAGCGACCGGCGCTTGATCAAAGGCGGCTAATTTAGCAGCCAATTTGGGTAACTGACTCCAAACCGGTTTTTGGACAGGCATTTGCAACCATCACTCCACTAAATAAAAAAGACAAAAAACACGGATGACGCTAACTGGTAGCATATCTGATTTTTTAACCACTTCGGAAACATCTGTCGGGGTGCTAATACAGCACAATGTTTATAGCTTGTTTTTAAGGGCATGAAGATAATGAAGGCAAGAAAATTGAGTGCTTTATTAACAGTCCCAGTATCACAGATGAACTCAATGCGAGTCATACAACGATTTCAAATCCAGTTAATGACTGAAAAATTTCAAAACAAAGCCAGCACTCCGGAGGCAATAATGATGTCATAGGCTATTAACGGTTAGTAACTCATTTAACCCAGCTTTAACAAATGTAGTGCCTACGGCCTATATTATTGAATCATAAGAATTAAAAAACGCGCCAAAAATGGCTTTGCAGTGCAATAATATTTCTTTTTCTATAACATTCAACAGCTTATGCTCGGTAAATATTAAGGCTGGATAAAATTGAAAGCGCTGTATCTTCAAGCCCTTCATGCTCTTCATGCTCTTCATGGTAAAAAATAAATGACATTTTTTGGAATCAGCCCCCATCTGCCGGATCCGGAGTAGCCGTGTTCTATTGTTACCGATAGGCGCTAAAAAAAGTCCTCGGTATCAGGCCTCATCTTGAATACGACCGGCAGTCTGAACTGCATCCATGCTAGCGAAATACCCCATGACGATAACGCAATAATCAAAGCTGCTTTAAATGCCGCCCATCCCGAAATCAAACCGATCGGCACCGATGCCGTTAGTCCAAACACTGCAATGCTCAAGAACAATAAACCAATACCGATATTCGCGAATAATTTACGTCGCCATTGCCGTAATAAACTTAAAAAGTCTTCATCGACTCCCGAAGCGCGAACCCATGTCGAAGCATTGGCCGGTACGAAAAAAGGCTTTCGACGATAACCGTCCCGCCAACTGTCGATCAATAACTCGCTAGCCTCATGAATACGGTTAGCGGTCAAACCGCCGAGATGTTTGAATCGTTTGAATACCTTCTCCCGCATGATCAAATAGCCGCGAAAAGATTTTGCAGCAACTTTATATATCGGCCACCGCCAAAACTTACGAGTTTCCTTAATTAGCGTTTCATCTAAAATGAAGGCTGCATGCTCCATCCCTAGTTGATTGATGATCATCGCTGCCGAGAGCCGGTGCGCTAATCCCGGTAAATGAGGCATATAATCGTCAAGAAATCCCATCAGCGCTTCGGTCAGAACGACTCCCTCATCGGAAGATCCTGCTTGCCTCTGCTGTATCGCCTCATAAAGAGCTAGCGCCTCATCCCAATTATCGGTCAATAACGTCTGATCGACGCCCATGATGTAGCCGATCAAACGCCATAAATGCAGAAAAGCCTCTTTTTGCTCAAGGCTAAGTGGTAATCCCCAGGTTTCAAGCCCCCTAGGGATGACCAACCCGAAAGTTAGCAAGGTATAGGCTAAATCCTCTTGATTGACCGGAACGCCGTATCGCTTGGTGTCCCATGGCGACTTTCGGTGGCTCATGGTTTCAGCCAGCGACAGGGGATTCTCTTTATTGCCCCAAGGGCGGCAGTTTCCCGGCTGAGTGAGCATAAAGCGCATCGATGCATGTAAAAACCGGACTTTTTTAGCGGCAATATAGCCTTTACCCCATAAATAACGCTTAGGTTTACCGCGTAATTTCTCGATTTCCGCCTGGATCAATGAAAGATCGAGTGGGATATCCGGATTTCCGGCCGTCCGGCAACAGCTCCCCCCCTGTCGCTGCCACACCCCTTCTTCATCTAGTTTTTGTAATACCTCAAGGAGCAATCGATCGTCCTCGAATTCGGCATCCTCGACAATTTTGATACCGCCCGGATCCATCGTCGCTGCCAGCATCAAACCCGTTTCGTAGATGCGCTGAAATATATATTTTTTCTCGCGCAGCTTTTCGGTTTGATAGAGCGCCGGAATACCGTTTTTCATCAAATAACACGCCGGCAAACTAGCGGCATATAACGTGATGAGCGTGATCAGCGTATTGTCCTGCCATAGCTTGGCGCCTAGAGCCAGTTTAGACGGGTCGACCCAGTCGGGCGCCTCTATCGGATCGTAGTAATCGGCCAATGGTTTCGGCATCGATTTCAACTGGCGGCTCAACCTGGAGTCCTCGATGACCGACAATTCCGGCGCTTCAATTAATTTGTCGGCAAGCAAAAGTAACGCATTGTAAGCAAACCTGCCGGACGATTCGCCTTCCTGATCGGACAACACTTCGGCGACCAAGCGATCGACGTCTGGATCGCCGGTTTGCCGGTAGGCATCCAAATCGATCGATTGCCATTTCTGCATAATCATCCTCCCCACCAATATCGCAATTATTGTTTTTGTTAATATACCCTTAGATCAAAATTCGGCGCAGGGTGCCCGTCAAGGCCCAGCAGCATGCTGGCAGAGCCTTCACGGCGCCTCCTCAGGCATTGCCGAAATTTGAAATGCGAAAGGTATAAATAGATGAAAGGGTCTCGAATACCGGACTGAAACGATGCCGGCTGAAATACCTTCACTCAACCGATCCAATCATAGCCTATGATTGAAATGTTGACATAAAAGGGACACCCATTTGAATTGAATGTCAAAACAGAATACAAAGGTCTAAATGTAAAATGTAAGACTTGCCCTCCGATCTTTTATCCTAAAAAGCATTTCACCATGAAGATCATGAAGAATAATAATTTAATTCAATAGCTTATTTTGCCTATGCAAATCATTTTTACTCACCTAAATTGTCATTCAAAGTTTTAGGAAAAACCATTGAAATACTATATGAACTTCATGTTCTTCATGTTTGAACTACCGAATTTAGGATGAAAAGTTATGGTGCTAGAGATAGGCAGCGATCAACATTCTGTACTCGACCCAGTCATGTCGGAAAACAAACCGGCCGGCGGAATCGGCCTAGAGCGTTGTGGACGGTTTTATCGTGAGGGAACGCAACAGTCCGCCGCGCGGCGATTCGTCACATTCCGAAGAGGGGTTGGCTTAGGTAGGATAAGAGCAAATCAATCGTCGATTCGATTGTGCTCAAATATTCTTACTCTTGTAATGCGGCTTTTATGGCCTCATTTTTTGTCTGGAGTGTTGGTTTTTGTGGAGTTGTTTGCGGTTGTAGCGCAGGTTACGGCCAAAAAATGCAAGCGCGCCAAGATTTTTCGCGAAAGCTGAAATGGGGTCCGTCCGATTTCAGCAGCGAAAAATTGCTTGGCGATTATTGCCTTCGGCGGCCCCGATTCGCCCTGCGTCCGTGCCACTACGCCACATCATCGTCAACT
>JAHJSQ010000054.1 GCA_018830325.1 Gammaproteobacteria bacterium | reverse complement strand
CCTTGCAATGCGCAAAATCCACGCTGCGCGCACTGGACTGCCCAAAAGACCACAATTAAATCTGGTCTGCACAATTTCTATTTTTAGACGCTAAAAACCTGTCAAGCTTTTTTATTTATTTTATGGGGCGAGTAGTTACGATAAAATTACTGCCGAGTATTAAGCTGAACTGTTCGTTATCGAAAGTCAGAGATTCCGCGTCGAATCGTATGACCCGGAGCACGATGAAAATAATATTGTCGAACTCCTCTACTTTAGGCCGTTGATGGGTATTGGCGATGTCTTCCAATACCAGTTGATGAATAGTGAACTCTTTCCCCAGTTGTTCGATCAACTCGACGTCGTGCAGACCGGTGATGCTGAACCATGAAACGGTGGGTTTGTCTTTCGGCGGAATCAATTCCGAAACGGTCTTGATCTCTTGTTCGATCAAGATGTCTTTACTGAATTCGATCAGTTTGATTTTGCCGGCCGTTTCCAGTCTTTCGCCGACATGGATGACGCTGCCCGGCGCAAGACCGAATTTTTCGGAAGAACTGCTTAACGAGAGGGGCTGGGTCATCGGCTATCGAGAGGATTCATCATGCGTTGTCTAAAGATTTCGTGACAAATAGCTTCCTGGAATCATGAGCTTTCTAGCGGGTTCGGTAACTCGCTTGACAGGACGCCGTAAATACATCCTTGTAGGCTTGGCGGCGGCTTTCCTTGCCGCCGACACCTGTCAATCGAGTTACCGAACCAGCCTACCCTAAATCAAAAAATAGGGAAGTTATTTATAACCAAATCCTAAATTAAAACTCAATGGTTTGTCCGACTTCGGGAAGCGAAGCGTCCCAGCCGGTACGGTGAAAACACGTGCGTAACGAATGCGAGGCGTTGAGTTCGCCGTGGATCAAATACAGCCGGGGCTTGGGTTCTTTGAACGCCGAGGCCCAGCGGAGCAGCTGGCTTTGGTCGGCATGCGCGCTTAAGCCGCCGAGCGTATGAATCGTGGCTTGCACATGGATTTTACTGCCTAGGATCTTCAAGTCTTTCTGACCTTCGACTAAAGTTCTCCCCAGGGTACCTTGAGCCTGAAAGCCGACGAACACGACATGCGCATCGCGACGCCAGAGGTTGTATTTCAGATGATGGCGGATGCGTCCGCCGGTACACATGCCGCTGCCGGCTATGATGATGCTGCCGCCTGCGATGCGGTTGATCGCCATCGAGTCTTCAGTCGATTCTGAATAGACCAGATTCGGCAGCCAAGTTTGCCAGCCGTCTTTGCGCTTGGCGATGTGTTTGAATTCGGGGTCGTCATCGTTGAACAAATGGCTATGATCGTCGTAAATTTTGCTGGCTTCGATCGCCATCGGGCTGTCCAGAAAGACCTGTTGTTGTGGCAACGCGCCTTCCCGATAAAGTTTACCGAGCCAATAAATCAAGTCTTGGGTTCGTCCGACCGCGAATGACGGAATGATCACATTGCCGCCGTTGCCTTGAGCCGCGATGAGTATTTCGCGTAATTCGTCGAGCGTCGTATCTAATGGTTTGTGATCACGATCGCCATAAGTCGATTCCAATAACAGGATATCCGCCTTGGTGAGTTGTTCCGGGTCATACAATAAAGGCGAATGCCGATTACCGAGATCGCCGGAAAATACCAAGGTTTTTTGCTGCGGGCCGTTGTTTGATTTCAATTCTACAATCGCGGATCCGAGAATGTGTCCGGCATCATGAAAGGTGACCGACAAGCCAGGTACTATTTCAGTGGGTTCGCGATAGGCGGTAGGCTTGCGAAGTTGCAGCAGAGCTTCGACATCTTCGAGCGTATAGAGCGGTTCGAGCAATTTTTTTCCGGAACGTTGGCGCCGTTTGTTTTCCCATTCAGTATCGCGCAACTGCAGTAAGGCTGCGTCTTTGAGTAATAGGTCGAGCAGATGAAAGCTGCCTTCGGTCAGAAAAAGATCGCCTCTGAAACCGTCTTTATAAAGTTGCGGCAGACGTCCTGAGTGATCCAGATGGGCATGCGACAACACGACCGCGTCGATGTCCGACGGTTTGAACGGGAATCGGGATCGGTTTTGTTTGTCGGCTGCTTTGCCGCCTTGAAATATGCCGCAATCGATCAAAATGCGCTTATTGTTCGATTCCAAGAGATAACAGGAGCCAGTCACCTGGCCGGTGGCGCCGAGAAAAGTGAGTTTATTCATAGCCTGCTCTGTATGGGACGATTATAGTCGGGATGGTCTAGGCTGAATCGGTGGACAGTTTGAGCAGTCCACCGGCTGGTGTTTTCGATTATTTCTTAATACGATCAATGATACGTTGATAGGCTTCGGTCAGTTCATCGGCAATGACTTTGGTCGCCGATATTAATTCCTCGGTTGTTTCCTTGGTATCGTCTTTGATTTCCTCGGCTTTGTGTTTTAATTCGGTCCATTTTTTTTCGGCATGCTCCCATTCGTCTTTCGCTTCCTTACCGGCAAGATTTAATTGAACAGCGATTTCATCGCGTTGTTGTTTGATTTTGTCGGACAGGCTTTCCAGGTCTTTTAAAAGGTCCATAATATTCTCCTCGTTGAGTAATGCGGTACTGTTTTGTCGTTATGTTTAACATGAGTTGCTCGGGCTGGTCGTGAGCATTGCTGAGTATAATCCAATTATTCGGCAGTTTGAGAAGGAATTTTGAAAGAGGAAAGGGGAAAAAGTGAAAGGTAAAAGAGGAAAGCTGCGTAGCCCGGATGGAGCGTAGTGCAATCCGGGGAGGTTCGAAGCCACGCCTTTTCCGTACTCCGCTATGAGGCATTCGGGTTATATGTGTTTACAGCGGGATGCGTATGGGGTGGAATCGGAAAAAATCCTAATGACTAGCAGGAAGTTTGCTCAGTGCCGATACTTAGCATTGGCCGATAATAAGCGATTTAATTTTTGCTTATTACCGACTATGAAACAGTTACTGATTATTCTATTCAATTTCCTAATTTTTCCTGTGGCCGCCTTGGCGCACGGACCGACACCGCAAAAAGCCAAAGAGAGTATTACCATCGAGGCGCCGGCGGACAAAGTTTGGGACGCGGTCAAGCAATTCGGTTCGATTGCCGATTGGCATGACGATGTCCAAAAAAGCGAGGGCGACGACAAGCATGAATCGGGTGGCAAACGCACGCTGACTTTTACCGACGGCGAACAATTCGTCGACGAGCTCGATTATTATAGCGACGAAAACCGGGAATACAGTTACCGCTTGAACAAGGAAAACGTCAAAGCGTTGCCGGTCAGTTCTTATTCGATTGAATTGCAGGTGACGCCAGGAGGGAACGATAGCAGTAGCATCGTGACTTTGAAAAGCCGTTTTTATCGAGGTGACACCGGTAACACGCCGCCGGAACATCTAAGCGACGAAGCGGCGGTTAAGGCGATGACGCAGTATTTCAAAAACGGCCTGGCCAGCCTGAAAAAACACGTAGAGAACTGAGATTTAGAAGGCCGCTCACACGGCATTACGGAGCAGGAATACTATCGGATTTTTATTTCAGGGTATCAGCGTTTGTATATTCATCTCGTGTAAGCATTCAGTCCCACGGCCATTCTCGTTCCCATGCTCTGCGCTCATCTTTATACACAAGTACCGGTAAAGGTGCTGAACAGAGGTTATCGAATACCTGGGAACGGTACTGTTTGAAAAATCAGTGGATATTGAAAGTCAATGGCTATCCCTCACCTAGCATTAGGTGAGGGACGACGAAGGCGTTGCTCCCACAAAGGGGCGGATGCTCTGTGGGAGCGATCCCCAGATCGCGATTTCGAGGCCGAGAGTGTTAAGTGACAATAAATGGTATCGAGGCCACATTGGCTAAGATTGCAAAAGGATAATTTATGACTTATGTATAACGATGAGTGCTTTGCGTGGGAATGCCTGAGTATCGCTCCAGCGGTACGAGACGCTAGAGCGTCTCGGGCTGCATTCCCACGCTGGAGCGTGGGAACGATAGGGGGTGTGAATAATTACCATCTCGTAGATCAAAATTCGGTGCCGGTCTCCGTCAAAGAACGCCGTGAACCCAGCCCTTAAATTATCTAAGGGAGCGAACCATAGCCAATGGCTTATGGAATTTAGGTGCTGGGTGAATACTTTCATGTAGTCTTGACGGCAGCTATTCCTGCCGCCGACACCTGTCAATCGAGTTACCGAACCTGCCTCCTTTGCATTTAAAATAGGGAAGTTATTTATGACCGAACCCTAAGGCGTATGTTCGCTCGAGTAGAGGTATTATTCGTTGATGTACTTTAGGTGATGTTTTTGAACCCGGTAACGCAAGGTTTCCCGGGTTGCTTTCAATAACCTTGCCGCCGCCGTTACGTTCATACCGGAGCGGTTCAGAGCCTCCTCGATGATTCGTTTTTCGATGTCTTGTAGAGACAGGCTGCCGTCCAGCGGAATGAATATGCCGTCTTCGCGTATGCTGGATTTCGTTGACGGTAAATTAGGCAATTGCAGCCAATGCTCGGGGAATACCTCACTATCGGAAAGCAGTACGCAACGTTCGATGACGTTATGCAATTCCCGGATATTGCCGGGCCAATCATAGGCTTCAAGCTTTCGCCAGACGCTTTCAGGGACGATGGCAAGGTTTTTTCCGGTTCGGGCATTGCCTTCGGCGATGAATTGCCAAACCAGTTCGCGCAGGTCTTCCTTCCGTTCGCGCAAGGGCGGAATATGCAAATTGACGACATTCAGACGATGATACAAGTCGCGTCTGAAATTGCCTTTTTCAACGCTTTCCAGCAAGTCCCGGTTGGTTGCGGCGACAATTTGTAAATCGACGCTGATTTCCCGCTCGCCGCCGACACGGCGAAATTTAAATTCTTCGACCGCTTTTAACAGTTTGCCTTGTAAATCGAGATCTAACTCTCCGATCTCGTCCAGAAACAAGGTGCCGCTGTTGGCTTGTTCGAGCAGGCCGTGGCGGCGTTTTTTAGCGCCGGTAAAAGCACCGGCTTCATGGCCGAATAGTTCCGATTCCAGCAGATCCTTTGGGATGGCTGCGCAGTTCAACTCGATCAACGGACCTTGTGCGCGTAGCCCCGAATAATGCAGCAAGCGAGTTACTAATCCTTTTCCTGATCCGGTTTCTCCGGTGATGACCAAACTGGAAAACCGCACTTTAGCCAATTGGCCGATCATCTCCTTAAGCGTTTGAATTTGAGGGCTTGAACCGATCAGTGCGTCGATCGAATAACGGTTGTGCTTGAGGTCGGTTTCCTGGAATAAACGTCGCTGGGCTCTGGCGCTTCGGGCGGCGCCTTCGACCAACATATTCAAACGGTCCAGGTCGCAAGGTTTTTCAAGAAAGTCGTAAGCGCCGAGGCGTAAGGCTTTGACCGAATCGGCTACGGTGCCGTATCCGGTTAGAAACAGCCACTCGGAATGAGCGATGTTCTGACGAACTTTTTCCAGAAAATCCAACGCATTGCCGTCGGGAAGATTCATATCCGATAACACGACTAGTGGTTCTAGGGCCAAGTCGATCAACTGATGCTCTGCTTTTGCAAGAGTGTCTGCAACCACCGCGTTCCAGGCTTGTTTGTTGAAAAATCGGGCCAGTTCGTTCCCGAGCAGTGCTTCGTCTTCGATAATCAGCAGATTGTTATTGTGCATGGTTCAGACCGGACAAGTTAATGAAGCGCAAGCGTGACCTTGCTCGTCGTTGCTTAAGGTCAAGTCCCCGCCCAACGATTTCGCAAACCGGCGCACCATCGACAATCCCAAACCGGTGCCTTGTTCATGCGTGCTGGCGAAAGGGCGTATTCCTTGCGTCAATAATTGTTCGGAAAATCCGGGGCCGGTATCTCGCACCTGAATGACCAGTTGACTGTCCTTGACGAATGCATTGACGGTAATCGTGCCGCCGGCATTGGATAATTCTTGACAGGCGTTGATCAACAAATTGAGCAAGGCCTGGCGAAGTTCCGTTTCCGGCAGCAAGGGCTTGATGCCGGTTTGTATGTTTAGGCGAAAGACTATGTTGTCAGCCGTTTGATATTTGATTAGCATCAATAATTCGTTGATGACGATTTCGAGGTCGACCCGTTTGGGCGTTTCCGGCGAATGTTTGGCTAAAGACAGTAGTTCGTTTAGTCGTTGAGTGATACGGTAGGCTTCATTAGCGACCAGTTGCAATCGCTCGGATAAGTCGGGATTCGTGCATTCGTTTTGAATGTTGCGCAATGCGGCTTGTATGCCGGCCAACGGATTTCGCAGTTCATGGGCAGTGCTGGCGGCTAGTTCGCCTACGACGGCTAATCGTTCGGATCGAGCGAGACTTCGGCTTTGTTCGAGCAAGGTATGGGTTGCATTGCGAATTTCTTGCTCTAGCAGTTGCCTGTGGTTTGCATGCTCGAGTTCTAATTCGGCAAGGCGAATGATCAAGCGGTTATAGTTGCTAAACAGCGATTGCAATGCCGGCTCGATATTCTGATCGTCGATCGGCTGAGGTTCGCCGTCCGCTAATAGCGACAGCAACTCTTTCAAGGCCTCCAAAGGCGCCAGAATTTTTCTACGTAAAAACCGTAAGTCGAGAACAAGCAAAGTTAAAAAAACCACGGCGGGAAAGATGATTGCGAAATTCAATTCCCATTCGCTGTCGGAATAGACTTGACTCAGCAATTGTTTTTCTTCGCGGATTTGTTGATTGAAAAAGCCCCCGGCAAGCTTAAGCGTGTCCATCAAGTCCTGACGATATTGACCGGGATTTGCATTTGACAGTCTTTTGCTTATTTCGATCAGCTCCAGCGTTTCGGGCGCGCCTGGATATTGTTGTTCAAGGTCGGCGATGATGCTATTCAACAGTTTGGGATCATGTCGAGCCGATGGTGAAGAGTGTGCAATATTATCCAATTGATGCAGATACAGTTCGAAGATTTTTTGTTGTAGTTGATGTCCGTAGGAAATATCTTCTTTAATGATATTGATTCGGTGCAAGTTGCGCCAAGTGATGCCGCCGAGAGCGATCAACTCGATCATGATGAACAGTCCCAACGTCGCCCCGATGATCGCAATCGGGCGGTATAAAATTTTGTTCATTCGTTTTCCCGACAATCTTGTTTAAAGGAAGCATTATAAAGTTGATAGCGGCATTGTCCGAAGCCTGGATGTATTGAGGCATGAATAACTGACGTCCAATCCAATAAACCATGGTTGATCGACTTAATGGTTGTAATGAATGTCGTCGCGTTGACCTCGCTGCATTGTCATGAATCTCAAAGTTTATCGTGTTAAACCTTTTACCGGTCAAATTTCGTCGCCCGGGGCGTCAATGGGAGTCGTTGACCCAGCACCACTTTAAATAGGTGATGAAATTTGATTGTGATAGGAGTAACACATTTTATATGCCAAGTCTGAATTGGATGATTCGGGGCGGAGTTGTTGAGCCATGGATAATTTTTCCGAATAAAGCCGTGCTGGTTTCATGCCTGGATGTTTCCTAATTATTTGAGTGCCGGTTGAAATGCACCGTTTTGATCGGTTGAAATGAACCAAATTATAAGCATGGGTATCAACCGAGTGTTTTATGGTGTGTTAAGTTCTGAGCGATTCAACGGATTATCATAATTGGCATTTGTATTGCTTTATGTTGATTGTTGAAGATTAACACCGCAAAGGATTCATCATGAGTACATCCATTCGGGCTGCCACGCCTAAGACAGGTATTCCGGGGCTTATTGAAAATTGGCGCAGTGATTTACCGGCCGGTTTCCTGGTGTTTTTGATTGCATTGCCGCTTAGTCTCGGCATAGCGATGGCTTCGGGTTTTCCGCCGATGGCGGGCATCATTAGCGCAATTGTCGGCGGCGTCGTGGTTTCCAGATTGAACGGCTCCTTTGTGACAATTAACGGTCCTGCGGCCGGTTTAATCGTCGTACTTGTCGACGCGGTACAATCGTTAGGACAGGGTGATGCTATGGCGGGCTATCGTTATACCTTGGCCGCAATCTTCATAGCAAGTGTGTTACAGGTATTGTTAGGGCTATTCAAGGCTGGCAAGCTCAGTGCTTTTTTTCCGATATCGGTCGTGCATGGCATGTTGGCTGCGATCGGCATCATTATCATGGGCAAACAAATACATACGCTGTTGGGTGTAAAGCCTGAGGCCGAATCGTTGTTGGGTGCCATTGCTGAAATCCCGAATTCTTTGGTCAATCTGAATCCGGAAGTGGCGTTCATTGGTTTTTCAGGACTGCTGTTACTCGTTGCCTGTACCTTTTTTAAAAAGCCCGCATTGAAAATGATTCCAGCCCCTCTTTTGGTCGTTTTGACCGGGCTGGGGTTGGGGCAATATTTCGATTTGGATCATGTACACCGCTACCTGTTTTTGCCTGAAACAGAGATTCTGCCGCATCATGTGTTTACGATCGGCCCCGCTTTTCTGGTCGCGGTTCCGGAAAATTTTTGGTCCGGATTTTATTTTCCCGATTTTTCGAAAATCGCAACGATTGAATTCTGGATCTCCGTCGTAGCCATCTGTCTGGTTGGGAGTTTGGAAAGCTTGCTGAGCGCCGCCGCGGTCGATAAGTTGGATGTTTATAAGCGAAATTCCAAATTGAATAAGGATTTAACAGCGGTCGGAATCGGCAACCTGATTTGCGGTTTGATCGGCGGTTTACCGATGATCACCGAAATCGTGCGCAGTTCGGCCAATGTCAATAATGGCGCGAAAACCGGTTGGGCTAATTTTTTTCATGGCTTGTTTCTATTGATTTTCGTCGCACTGTTCCCGAAACTGATCCATGAAATTCCGTTGGCTTCGTTGGCGGCACTGTTGGTCTATACCGGCTCTCGTTTGGCTTCGCCGAAGGAGTTTGCCAAGACGATTTCGATCGGCTGGGACAATTTCGCCGTTTTCGCGGCGACTATTGTCGGCGTGTTGGCAACCGACTTGCTGATCGGCGTCGCGATCGGTATTACCGTGGAATTGCTTATTCATATCGCTCGCGGATTGAAAATACGTCAAATATTGTCGTCTGCTTATCATGTGCGGCGGACAAACGAAAATACCTATCATATCGAGGTCAGTGGTGCCGCGGTTTTTTCGAATATCATCGGATTGAAAAGCTTGGCAGTCGGTTTGCCGGAACGAAAAACCGTTTATTTCGACCTCTCCGAGTCGGAATTGATCGATCATACCGTGATGGAGTTCATTCATCATTTTGCCGAGGAGTACAATCAGGCCGACGGACAATGCAAAATCGTCGGTTTGGAATATCACCGGCCTTATTCGAATCATCGTTTGGCAGCGCGCCGAAAAGTGATTTAATGAAAGCGGGTTACCGGTTCGATAAGTTTTGTCGCTCTATTAATCGCACCCGAAAAGGAGTGCTTGCCATGCTTTTTGTCCCTATCCGTCCAAATCCTTGCGATGATCAAGGCGCTGCATGCCGATGACCTTATTCTTCGCATTACTATCGGTCTTAATGGCTCTACTGTCGGCAGTCAGTTCATGGGCTTACAGCCGTCGAGCTCTTGTCGAATATTTACTGAACCGTATTTTTGCTTTCGATTCTTCACGGCTCGTCAAGGTGGCGTTATTTTTAGAGCCCGACTACTATGCGCGCGCGATGCGGATTGTGCCGTTTTGCTTGCTGGGCGTTTCCGGCGCCTTGGCGGTTTTGACCGGATTATTGCAATTGCTGGGCGCCGATTCGGCAGCGATGATTTTACCGTTCGGTCTGCCCGGCTTGTCTTGGCATGTCAGGCTCGATGCCTTGTCGGGCTTTTTTTTCCTGGTATTGGGAATGCCGCTGATTGCTGTCAGTCTGTTCGGCCCGGGATATGTCCGGGAGTTCGAGCATAAAAAATCATTGGCGGTGTTAGGGTTTTTTACCGGTTTGTTTGTCGCCGGCATGGAAATGGTCCTGCTCGCCGACGATACCTTCTTTTTTATGATCGCCTGGGAGCTGATGTCGGTTGCCAGTTATTTTCTGGTCGCTTTTCAACATGAACAACCGGAAAGCCGCCGCGCTTCGTTTTTGTATTTGCTGATGGCCGAGATCGGCGCATTGTGCATTATCTTGGGCTTCGGCGTATTGGTGACTTTTGCCGAAGGTTTCAGCTTCGGGCATATCCGAGGCGTCGCTCTGACGCCATTATGGGCGTCGGTTGCTTTTGCTCTGGGTCTGGCCGGTTTCGGGATGAAAGCCGGCTTGATGCCGCTGCACGCCTGGTTGCCCGAGGCGCACCCGGCGGCGCCGTCGCATATTTCGGCGTTGATGAGCGGCGTGATGTTGAAAATAGCGGTCTACGGCTTTATCCGTTATAGCTTCGATTTGTTGCCGCAAGTCTATTGGCAATGGGGCGTGATCGTCATGGCGTTAGGCGCGGTTTCAGCCGTGCTGGGGATTCTTTATGCCTTACAGCAACAACAATTGAAACGTTTGCTGGCTTATTCGTCGGTGGAGAATATCGGCATTATTTTTTTGAGCATAGGACTTGCGCTGGTCTTTTTCAGTACCGGCCAATCGCAATCCGGTGCGTTGGCATTGCTCGCAGCGTTGCTGCACAGCTTCAATCATGCGCAGTTTAAAACGTTGTTGTTTTTGGGGGCCGGCGCGATTTTGCATCAAACGCACGAAACCAGCTTGGAAAAGATGGGCGGACTGATCCGACGCATGCCCAAAACGGCCGCGTTGTTTTTAGCCGGAACGTTGAGTATCGCCTCGCTGCCGCCGCTTAACGGTTTCGTTTCCGAATGGCTGACCTTCCAAGCCGCGCTGCAAGCCAATCAGTTGCAAAGCGGCGTGCTGCGCAGTTTCGTTCCGACCGCGGCGGCGATGCTGGCGTTGACCGGCGCGCTGAGCGCAGCCTGTTTCGTCAAGGTCTACGGCATCGCCTTCTTGGGTTTGCCGCGCTCGCCGCATATCGCGCATGCCCGCGAATTGACCGATCGCGGCATGCTGGCCGGTCTTGCCCTGCCTGCGGCGCTATGCATCGTCGTTGGCATTTTTCCGGTGCCGTTGATCGACGGACTGCGCCGCGTGATAGAAAATCTGACCGGTGCAGTGCTGGCGAATATCACCGCTGCCGGTTGGTTATGGCTGACGCCGGCCGGCGCCGAAACAGCATCGTATTCGCCGGGTTTGGTACTTGCGGCATTTCTTGCGGCCGGCGCATTGGGCTATGTTCTGCTCTATCGGATTCGAGCTGTCGAATCGCGCCGCGCGGAACCGTGGGATTGCGGCTACGGCGGACTGAATGCCGGCATGCAATACACCTCCGGCGCGTTTAGCATGCCGATCCGGCGCATCTTCGACCCGGTTTACGATTTAAGGGAAACGCTGAACCAGGAAACCGGCGATTCGGCGGGTTGGCGAGTGACCGCCATTCGTTATCAGTTTCAAGCGGACGACAAGTTCGTCCGCTTTCTTTACACGCCGATCGGGCGCTCGGTCACGCAGTCGGCGTACCGTCTCGGCAGAATTCAGACCGGCAGCATCCGAACGTATCTGGCTTATTCGTTCGCGACCTTGTTGTTTTTACTTTGGGTGGTGAGTTGATATGGCTTGGTTAATGGCAATCGGGCAGCCCCTGCTTTTTATCTTGATCGCACCGCTTTTGACCGGTTGGATCAAGTTCGTCAAATGCCGGCTGCAAAACCGCAAGGCTCCGTCGCTGCTGCAGCCCTATCGCGATTTGCGCAAGCTATGGGTCAAGGAGACGATCCTGCCCGAGACGGCGTCGTGGATTTTCAGTGCGGCGCCGGTGATCGTGTTCGCGGCGATCCTATTGGCAGCGGCCATCGTACCGCTGGTCGCCGTGAACCTGCCGACCGCCCGGATTGCCGATGTCTTCGTGATGGTCGGATTTTTCGCATTGGCCCGTACTTTTTTGGTGTTGGCAGGCATGGATATCGGCACTGCGTTCGGAGGCATGGGCGCCTCGCGCGAAATGACGATTTCGTCGATGGCGGAGCCGGCGATGCTGATGGTGGTATTCACGCTGGCGATGAGCGCTCAAACCACCAATTTGTCGTTGGCGATGCAATACGTGCTGGACAGCGGCTTGGTGCTGCGGCCTTCGTTCGTCTTCGCCTTGGCTGCATTGATGCTGGTCGCGATCGCCGAAACCGGACGGATTCCGATCGATAATCCGGCCACCCATCTCGAGTTGACGATGATTCATGAAGCGATGATTCTCGAATACAGCGGGCGATCCTTGGCGCTGATGGAATGGGCGAGTCAAATCAAGCTGATGTTGTACGGCGTTTTGATCGCCAATATGTTCTTCCCTTGGCATATAGCCACCGATTTCAGTCTCGAAGCCTTGGCCGAAGGTCTGCTGGCGATCGTTCTGAAGCTGGCCGCGTTGTCGGTGTTGTTGGCGTTTTCGGAAACGCTGCTCGCGAAAATGCGCATCTTCAGAGTGCAGGAATTTTTGAGCTTCGCCTATTTGCTCAGCGTGCTAGGCATGCTCAGCCATATCATTCTCGAGGTGTATTATGGTTAATTCGCTCAGCGTTTATCAGCAAGCCGTGATGCTGATGGCGGCGCTGATTACGCTGACGTCTTTTTTGATGCTGGGTCAATCGCGCCTGCTCAGGCTGGTCGGCGTGTTCGCGGTGCAGGGCTTGCTGTTGTCGGCGAGCACCGCGCTGGTCGCGTATTCGATGGCGTTGCCGCATCTTTATATCTCCGCGGCGTTGAGCTTGGTGATCAAGGGCTTGTTGATTCCGGCCATGCTGTTTCGGCTGATCATGCGCATGAATCTGCACCGGGAAATGGACACCGTCGAGCATCCGGCGAGGGTCATAATCGGCGGCGCATCGCTGGTCGTGTTCAGTTATTACGTATGCCTGCCGATCGTTAAATTGTCCACGCTGATCACGCTCAACACGATTTCGGTCAGTCTCGCGGTCGTGTTGTTGGGCATGCTGCTGATGATCACTCGCCGCCATGCGGTCGCGCAGGTCGTCGGTTTCATGTCGATAGAAAACGGCTTATTCTTTGCCGCGGTCGTATCGACGCTGGGCATGCCGATGGTCGTCGAACTGGGCATTGCCTTCGACGTGCTGGTCGCGGCGGTCATTTTCGGTGTGTTCTTTTTTCAAATCCGCTCCAGCATCGATTCGCTGGATGTCGACCGGCTCAGCCAGTTGAGCGAGGTGGAGGAATGATTGCGGTCTATTTGATTCTGCTGATTCCTTTTTCCGGTTCGGTGATTCTGGCCCTGCAAAACGACCCCGACCGCAGTCGCCGCTATAACAAGGGCTTCAATGCCTTGAGCCTGTTCTGCTCTATTTGGTTGGCGGTCGAAGTATTGCTCAAGGGCCCGCTGTTGTTCTCGGGCAAACAGTTCTATATCGACTCGTTCAATGTGTATCTGGTGGTGCTGACTGCGTTCGTCGGTCTGACGACGGCACTGTTTTCCGGGGCGTACATGCAACATGAATGGGAAGCCGGAAAAATCACTCCCAGGCGTCTGCGTTTTTATTATTCCGCCTATCAAGCCTTCATGTTTACGATGTTTCTGGTCTTGACGACCAATAACATGGGGCTTTTGTGGGTCGCGATGGAGGGCGCGACGCTGGCGACGGTGCTGTTGGTCAGTTTGTACCGGACGCCTGAAGCGGTCGAAGCGGCCTGGAAGTATTTCATCCTATGCGGGGTCGGTATCGCGCAGGCCTTATTCGGAACGATCTTGCTGTATTTCGCGGCGGAACAGGTCGAAGGTATCCGTCCCGACGAAGCCTTGTTATGGACGACTTTGCATGAGAATGCAGCCTTGCTGAATCCGGGCGTGATGAGCATCGCGTTCGTGTTTCTGTTGATCGGCTACGGCACCAAAATGGGTTTGGTGCCGTTGCACAATTGGTTGCCGGACGCGCATTCCGAAGGTCCTACGCCGATGTCGGCCATTTTGTCCGGGCTTTTGTTAAACGACGCCTTGTATGCCGTAGTCAGAAGTAAGATGCTGGTCGATCAGTCGTTGGCTTCGCACTTGCCCGGTTATCTGATGATGGGTTTCGGTCTGCTGTCGTTTCTGGTGGCCGCGTTGTTGCTGCATCACCAAAAAGACATCAAGCGCCTGTTCAGTTATTCCTCGATCGAGCACATGGGGCTGATGACCTTCGCGTTCGGCATCGGAACGCCGTGGGCCGTGTTTGCCGGGTTGTTTCACATGACCACGCATTCCTTGACCAAGTCCGCTATTTTCGTGACAGTCGGTCATGCGTCGCAGCTCGCCGGCACGCAACGCATCGACAAGATTCGGGGGCTTATCAATACCCAACCGGCCGTCGGTTGGGGATTATTGATCGGCACGCTCGCGATAGCCGGCTTTCCGCCGTTCGGCGTGTTCGCGAGCGAATTTTTGGTGTTGATCGCGACGATGCGGGATTATCCGTGGCTGACGCCCTTGTTGTTGATCGGTATCGGTATCGCTTTCGCCGGCTTGTTCCGGCATCTGCAGCCTATGGTATTCGGTCCTTTGCCGGAAGGCCGCCAGGCCATTCAAGCCAACATGACGCCGGTCGTGCTGCATTTGCTGCTGGTGTTGTGGTTGGGGATCAGTCTGCCGTTCTTTTTGGGCAACTGGTTCAATCAGGCGACGCAATTGATCGCCGGGAGTCTGCCGTTATGACCGAAACGACAAAGCCAAACGGCGCTTGGGACGTTTTCATGAGCGAATTGAATGCGCTAGCCGAGGATCAAGCCGATCGCCGGGCCTTATCCGGAGTCGACATGCTGATGCTGGCTCCGGAAAACTGGGGGAAGTCCGCGCAAATCGCCCGGAGTCACGATGCCCGCTGGGCCGGTGTCTGGGCCGACGATCTGTCCGGGCGTTTCAGAGTCGATTGTTGTTTCGAATGCCAAGGCCGCTACTTGATACTGCGGACCGCCGTTGCCGCGGAGCATCCGGAATTGCCTTCGCATGCGCCTTTCTATCCTGCCGCCGACCGCGCGGAACGGCATGTCCGGGATATGTTCGGGATACGTTTCATCGGCCATCCTTTGCAGGAACAGCGTTGGACCCGGCATTTAGCCTGGGCCGATGACGAATTTCCGCTGCGCAAGGATTTTCCTGCGCAAGGTTTTCCGCAAGCCTCGACGCCGCCGGACAAGGATTATCCGTTTCTCAAGGCGGAGGGTCCCAGCGTCTATGAAATACCTGTCGGCCCGATTCATGCCGGCATCATCGAGCCCGGTCATTTTCGGTTTCAGGCCGTCGGCGAAACCGTGCTGCATTTGGAAGAGCGCTTGGGTTATGTTCATAAAGGCATCGAAAAAATCGCCGAAGGCCGAGATCCGGTTTCGTTGGCCAAACTGGCCGGCCGAATATCCGGAGACACCACGGCCTCGCACGCCTGGGCCGCCTGCCGCGCGATGGAAGCGGCCGCAGGTTTGAGTTGTTCCGAACGCGCCGACTACATGCGAGGCATTTTGGCCGAACGCGAAAGGGTGATCAATCATCTGGGAGACATGGCCTCGATGTGCAACGATGTCGGCTTTGCGTTCGGTTATTACCAGTTCGGACGCCTGCGGGAACTGTGGCTAAGAGACAACCGGACGCTGTTCGCTCACCGTCTGATGATGGATTGCATCGTGCCGGGCGGCGTCGCAGTGGACCTCAAGTTCGACGACTGCGCCGCGATGAAAGAGACGATTGCAACGCTCCGCGCCGAACTAAGCGACCTGATTAAAATCATCGACGCGAACTCCTCGCTCGAAGACCGCTTTTTGGCTGCAGGCGTGTTTTCGCCTGCACAGGCTCAGGCCTTGGGCGCGCTGGGTTTCGTCGGCAGGGCCAGCGGTCAGGTCTTCGATGTGCGCAAGGCGCCGGGCTATCCGCCCTACGACCGTTTGGATTTGACCGTGCCGGTCGAAACGGACGGCGATGTCGCGGCGCGGTTTTGGCTGCGGTACAAGGAATTGCGTACCGCTTGCCGCTTGCTGGAACAAATGCTCGAACAAATGCCGGAAGGCGCCGTTCTCGCGGATTGGCGGACGCCCGAAGCGGGTGCCGAAGGCTTTGCCGCCGTGGAGGGTTGGCGCGGCGAGATTTTGTGTTATGTCCGATTTGACCAGGGAAACCGGATCGCCCGCTATTATCCGCGCGACCCGAGCCAAATCAATTGGCCGGCGTTGGAAAAAATTCAGATCGGCAACATCGTTCCGGACTTTCCGGTCTGCAATAAATCGGTGAACGGTTCTTATTCCGGACAGGATTTATAAGGAGTATTTATGTTACGGCTCTATCTTAAAGCATTGAGTACCGGCGTTTTGACCGAACCGGTTCCGTACATCGACAAAGACCGGCTCCTGGAAACCGTCGGTTTGGAATTGAAAACCGCGATAGGGCGCAAATTCAGTCGAAGCCTGGCGATAAGGCACATCGATGCAGGTTCTTGCAACGGCTGCGAATTGGAAATTCATGCATTGAACAACGTTTATTACGATATCGAGCGTTTCGGCATTCATTTCGTCGCGTCCCCGCGCCATGCCGATGTGCTATTGGTGACAGGGCCCGTTTCCCGGCACATGCAAGCCGCGCTGCTTCGGGCTTATGATGCGACGCCGGCGCCTAAATGGGTGGTCGCGTCGGGCGATTGCGCCGCTTGCGGCGGTGAGTTCGGTGCATCCTACGCCAGTTGCGGCGCCGTAAAAAACGTCCTGCCGGTCGATGCGACGATCGCCGGATGCCCTCCGTCTCCGTTGCAATTGATGCAAGGATTGTTAAACACTCTTAAAGTATTATAATGATTGTGGAAATAGAAATTAAGCATATTATTAACTTGTCATTGTTTGTGGTTCGTCAAAATCATTTTAAATTTTTTATATGAAATTATCGGTAGTCGTACCCGTATTCAACGAAGCGGACAATATATTGCCGCTCCTGCAAGAGATCGAAGCCGCGATGATCCAAGTCGCCGCGGAAAATTATGAAATTATCTTCGTCGACGACGGCAGTCGGGACGATACGCCGATAGTGCTCGAAAATGCGCTGTCGGCGTTCAAAGCGCTACGCGTGATACGTCAACGCCGAAGCTGCGGACAAAGCACCGCGCTTTATACCGGCATTCGCGCGGCCGTTTATCCGTGGGTCGCGACGTTGGATGGAGACGGGCAGAACGATCCGACCGATATTCTGCATTTGCACCAAGTGTTCAAACACCAATTGCAAAATTTACCCGAGTTATGGATGGTGGCCGGATGGCGTAACCGTCGCCGGGACTCAGGCTGGCGAAAATTCACGTCGAAACTGGCTAACACCGTTAGAGATGGCTTGCTTGGCGATAAAACACCGGATACCGGCTGCGGCTTGAAACTGTTTTTACGAGATAAATATTTGTTATTGCCCTATTTCGACCACATGCACCGTTTTTTACCGGCATTGATTCTAAGGGCCGGCGGACAAGTGGTGTCCGAGCCGGTCAACCACCGGCCGAGGCTGAAGGGGCGTTCCAAGTACGGGACCTTGGACCGTTTATGGGTGGGAATCGTCGATTTGTTCGGCGTTATCTGGCTGCAGCATCGCGCCAGATTGCCTGAAATAAAGGAGATTTACCGTGGATCATGAAACACTGTGGCTGTCTGTCGGTCTGTTGGGGCAAGCGTTATTTTCGGCGCGTTTTTTCGTGCAGTGGTTGCAAAGTGAACGGCAGAAAAAAAGCGTGTTTCCGGTGGCGTTTTGGTATTTCAGCATCGGCGGCGGAATCACGCTGTTGGCTTATGCGATACACAAGGAAGATCCGGTTTTCATCATCGGCCAGGCAAGCGGGCTATTCATTTATTTGCGCAATTTATATTTTGTCGTGTACGAAAGAAAATTAGCAGTGTAGTTGTTTAGATTGTGTTGAATTAAGCCGAAACAGCATTGACGGACATATTTGGCTGAGTTTTCGTTATCGACCAATCCGGCCCACAAAAATAAGCTTCTTTCTTAAACCCGGCGTCGTCCCCAACCTTCACAATTGACCGATGTATTCTCTACTTTCAACACGCCAGTGGCTTGTTTGGCTTTGGCTGATTTTAACGAGCGCCAGTTTGATCGATCGCCCGTTGTTTCCTATCGACGAAACCCGTTATGTCGGCGTTGCTTGGGAAATGTGGTCGCGCAACGATTTTCTGGTGCCCTATCTGAATGGCGAGCCTTACAGTCACAAGCCGCCTTTGTTGTTTTGGCTGATGCAGATGACTTGGGTCTTGTTCGGTGTCAATGAATGGTCGGCGCGCTTGGTGGCGCCGTTGTTTTCGTTGGCTTCGGTTTTTCTACTTCGATCATTGGCCGGAGCGTTGTGGCCGGAGCGCTCGAATATTGCCGGAAGCGCCCCGTTCATCATGCTGGGTTTTGCTTTTTGGATGATCTACGGCACATTGACGATGTTCGATGTGCTGTTGGTGTTTTTTGTCCTGCTCGCCCTTCGGAGTCTTTGGCATAATGCGAATAAAAGACCTAGCGCCGGTCGTTGGGTTCTTTTCGGCTTGGCGATCGGCGGAGGCATACTGAGCAAGGGACCGGTAGTTTTATTGCATACACTGCCCCCGGCATTATTGGCTCCTTGGTGGGTCGGGCGCGATACGCGAACGATCAATTGGCTCCACTGGTATCTCGGCATTTTATTGGGCATTTCGGTTGGCGCCTTGCTTGCGTTGTCTTGGGCGGTTCCTGCTGGTTCCGCCGGAGGCGAGATTTATCGCGAAGCGATTTTGTTCGGGCAAACATCGGGCCGACTGATCAAATCATTCGCTCATCGGCACGCATGGTGGTGGTATCTGGCATTTTCGCCGGCCTTGCTCTTTCCTTGGTGTTTTTGGCCGCCGCTTTGGCGAAATCTGAACACGCTCTCCTTTCGGGATCACGGTATCCGTTTTTGTCTGAGCTGGCTGCTGCCCGTTTTCATCGTCCTGTCATTAGTCAGTGGCAAACAGTTGCATTATTTGCTGCCGTTGGTTCCGGTTGTAGCTTTGTTGATCTCCAGGGTTGCGGACAATGCCGGATTCGATGAATGGCGAGGATCGCAGCAGGTATTCGTCGTGGCGATCGCGCTCGTTGCCGTGGTCTTGATTGCTCTACCGATAGTCAACGACTATTTCAGTTGGAAAAAACAATGGGCGGATTATTCCACGGTTTGGGGCATGCTCTTGTTGCTAGCGGCTATCGGTTTATGGTTTTGTAGGATCGATTCCATAGCGGAGTCCGCATTCTATTTGAACGTGGGGACTTTAGTGACGATCGTGATACTGTCGTTGAGCGTGCTCGATATTCGTTCAGAACGCTTCGATGTTAGGGAGGCCGCGCAACAAACCTCGGATCTTTTCAAGCAAAATAGCGAAGTCGCTTACTTGGGTACTTACCACGGCCAATATAATTTTTATGGCCGTTTGGAGGCCGGATTGATCAGTACGATCGATCCGATGCATTGGGCAAAGATGCATCCTGATGGCTATTTAGTGATAACTTTCAAGACCAAACAAGCATTGCCCGATTCTCTGTTTATCTATCATCATCCGTTCCGAGGTCGGATAATGGCGATCGTATCGAATAAAATGTTAACGGAATTCCCACACAGAGAATGGGAACGATAGGCTTGTGTAGGATGTGCGCAAAGCGTGAGAGCCATTTAGGAAAGTTAGTTTGTATCGTATCCAAAACGTCTTCGTTGTCTTCAATGCATCAAACCGGCCTGGTCGGTTTGAAGAGCAAAGTTAAAGAACAAGCCATTCGCCCGGAGTTAAGTGTCCGGGCGATTTAAAGATAAGCAACTAGAAAGTCTTGGTTTTTCTCGATAAATTCAACAACGCTATGCCGCTGAGGAATAACCACAGTGCGGACGGCAAAGGTACGGTATCTCCTGAAGCAAAATTTTGTGTCCAATAGGCATAATAGGGTGCCCCTTGAGTGGAATCGAAAACCAAGCCTACGCCAAGATCGGTAAACCAATCCACCAAAATATTTTCACGATGTCCCGAACTGCCCATCCAGCCGCCGCCGTCTTCTCCTTTGAAGACGTCCCAAGCGTCCCAAGTCGAATTGTTCCAGCCGTTACCTACGTCAGTCCATGAATTGAAAGCTTGTAAACCGTTATTGGTAGAGAAAAGACTCAATTCATTTAAATCGGCCGAGCCGTACATAACCAGTCGCGCCGATTCTTGTGCCGGTAGCATGGTTAATTGGCCCTCGGAAAAGGTTACTCCGTATCCTGCTGCAATGTTTTCTCCCCAGCCGCCGCCCGGTTGATTCCAGTTATAACCGGTCGATAGCATTCTTTGGCCGGCATCGCTGTTATCGGAGCCGGTATGGCTGAAGAAATTATTGGCGGACATGTCGTGCGAGTGAGTAAACGCGGCGTCATGCAGTCTGCTGTCCGCAGTCAAATCATCCAAACCGTTTAAATTACGCTGCAAATTGACAAGAAAAAATACTTCCTGTTCGGGCGCCGACCAGAAATTAAAATTTGCCGCATGAATCGTCGGTACTGTTAAGAATCCCAAAAAAAGGGTTACGAGCTTAAATTTCAGGTTTTTCATAAGGTGTCTGGATTTGAGTTGTGATGATTGGATGAAAATGTTGGTAATTGAAAATTTAGCGCTATTCATGAGGGGACAAGCGCTCTTCAATGTGAATTAATGTTTTAGTCTTTGACAGTGCTAGATAAAATAGAGTGTGGTTTGGACTATAACTTAAAAATGATTAATTTAATATTACAGGACCGAATAAAACCAAAGTTTCCTGAATAAGGTTAAGTGTTAGAGAAATTGTAATTGTTGACTTAGAATTCTGTCAAATTAAGTTTGCTTCGGCGTTTTGGATTAATGCGCCAGATTGTCTATGATGCCGTGCCGGCTAGCGAGTAGGGTCATCTCGGCGACCGATTTGACGCCGAGTTTGTCCTTGATCGCCGTACCATGGTTGCACACCGTCTTGTAGCTCAAACAGAGTTTCTCAGCCGCTTTGCGGGTTGTATAGCCTTTGGCCAATAAGCAAAACACGTCGAATTCGCGTGGCGACAGTTGTCTGATTTGTTCCGATTCGTCTTTTTCGGAGGCGATGTTGAAGGCCAACTGTTGGGCTAATTCGGGTTCGACAAAACTGCCGCCGCCGGCGATTTGGCAGACTGCCGCGACTAGCGTCTCGGGAACGCTGTTTTTAGTGATGAACCCTTTTGCACCGGCCTTGATCGCGCGGGTTACATAGACCAATTCATTGTGGATGCTAAACACCAAGATTTTGCAATTCGGATCGCGCGCTATCAGGCGTCTTATGCTTTCGAAACCGCCGATGCCGGGCATCGACAAGTCCATCACGACAATATTCGGTTGATACTGAGTGTAGAGTTGGCAAGCGGTTTCGCCCTTGTCGGCTTCGTAAATATCGCCGATTCTATTCGACAGTGAAAGGTAGGTTTTGTAACCGGCCCTAACCACGGCATGGTCGTCCACCAGCAGTACATCGATCTTATCCGACACGTTGTTACTTCTCCATACAATTAAATCGGGAATAATGTCGGATATTTAACGGTAAAGCCATGGGAGCTTTTCCCGAAATAAAGATGCGGGACAATTTCCCGGTTCTTTCTTAGCGCTTTTCCCGAGTTCTAGGTGCCGTATTCCGTAACGTTGCATACCGCTCCTTCCGTATGATTACCGTCCGTGCGCTGCCCTCTATGAATGATTCGTTATGCGCCTTGATCACGCTAAGCCGGTTGTAATAACAAACACCGCGATTATTAGAGGGCCGCGCCGACATTATGCGATAAATCAATCTGGAGGAATTATGCAACACCATAAAAAACGCGAACTCTGGGGCGCGGCGGCATTAGTGTCGAGTGTCTTGCTGGCCGCGTCACAGCCGGCGCAGGCCAATCAAGCGTTAGATAAGTTGTCTAAACAAAATACCAATTGGGTCATGCAGACCAAGGATTACAGCTCGACTCACTATAGCGAGTTGTACGATATTAATATTACGAATGTACAAAACCTGAAGCCGGCCTGGTCATTTTCAACCGGCGTTCTAAACGGTCATGAAGGCGGGCCTCTGGTCGTTGACGGCATTATGTACGTGCACTCACCCTATCCAAACAATGTATTCGCAATCGATCTGAATAACCCCGATAAAATTCTGTGGCAATTCAAACCGAAGCAAAACCCGGCCGCACGCGCGGTGGCTTGTTGCGACGTTGTCAACCGCGGCTTGGCTTATGCGCCGCAAGGCAAGGATTATCCGGCGACTATCTTTTTAAATCAATTGGACGGCCATGTCGTCGCATTGAATGCGAAAACCGGCGAACTGCTATGGAAAATGGAAAACTCCGACATCGCGATGGGCTCGACGCTGACTGTGGCGCCGTTCGTCGCCGAGGATAAAGTCATCGTCGGAACTTCCGGCGCCGAATTAGGGGTTCGCGGATACGCGACCGCCTACAACATCAAAGACGGCAAGCAAGCCTGGCGCGTCTATGCGACCGGTCCCGACGAAGATATCAAGCTGTCGAAAGACTTCAACAAGGCCAACCCGCATTACGGGCAGTTCGGTCTGGGGCTGAAAACCTGGGAAGGCGACGCGTGGAAAATCGGCGGCGGCACGAACTGGGGTTGGTATGCCTACGATCCTGACTTGAGAATGCTGTACTACGGATCGGGTAACCCGGCGCCGTGGAACGAAACGATGCGTCCCGGCGACAACAAATGGACCATGACGATCTGGGGCCGCGATATCGAGACCGGGGAAGCGAAATTCGGTTATCAAAAAACGCCTCACGACGAATGGGATTATGCCGGCGTCAATTACATGGGGCTGTCCGAGCAGAAGGTCAACGGTAAGATGACCAAGTTGCTGACCCATCCGGATCGTAACGGTATCGTCTATACGCTAAACCGCGAAAACGGCGACCTGGTCAACGCGTTCAAGATCGACAACACCGTCAACTGGGTCAAGCATGTCGATCTGAAAACCGGCCTGCCGGTGCGCGATCCTGAATATTCGACACGCATGGATCACGAAGCGAAAGGTATTTGTCCCTCGGCGATGGGCTACCACAACCAAGGCATTGAATCCTACGACCCGAACAAGCAATTGTTCTTCATGGGTGTGAATCATATCTGCATGGACTGGGAACCGTTCATGCTGCCTTATAGGGCCGGGCAATTCTTCGTCGGAGCGACGTTGAACATGTATCCGGGACCGAAAGGCACGCTAGGTCAAGTCAAGGCGATGAACGCCGTGACCGGCGAGTTCGAATGGGAAGTTCAGGAAAAATTCGCGGTTTGGGGCGGTACGACGGCAACAGCCGGTGATTTGGTCTTCTATGGCACGTTGGATGGCTACATCAAGGCCTTGAACTCGAAAACAGGTGAAGAACTTTGGAAATTCAAGCTGCCTTCCGGCGTGATCGGTCATCCGATTACTTATAAACACGAAGGCAAGCAATATGTCGCGATTTACTATGGAGTCGGCGGTTGGCCCGGTGTCGGTTTGGTCTTCGATCTGAAAGACCCGTCGGCCGGTTTAGGCGCGGTCGGTGCGTTTAAGGAATTGGCGCATCACACTCAAATGGGCGGCGGCGTGATGGTTTTCTCGTTGTAATAAATGAGGCATGAATGTCGGGTTGCGTCTCTCACCTAACGCTAGGCGAGGGATTAACCCGACCTACATAAAGAGGGCTAAATGAAACAATTGAATGACATTTTGACTGCGTTGGCTATTAGCTTGGCTGTGTCGGCTTCGGCTCATGCAAGCGAAGAGCCTCTGAAAGTGTGTAATGCCGAAAACGAAATGCCTTATGCGAACAAAAAGGGCGAAGGCTTCGAAAATAAGATCGCACAAGTTGTCGGCGAGGCGCTCGGACGGCCGATCGAATATGTCAATTGGACCGATGCGCGCTATTTCGTGCGTGATTATTTGGATAAGGGTTTGTGCGATGTCGTGATCGGCATGGATAGCGGCGACCCGCGCGTACTGACGACCGAACCTTACTACCGATCCGGGTATGTCTTCATCACTCGGGCGAAGGACGGTTTGGATATTCACGGATGGGACAGCGATGTATTGATGAATGCCGAGCGCATCGCCTTTATTCCGGGCACCCCGGCCGAAGTGATGATGCGCAAGATTGGACGCTACAACGACCAATTCAACTACATGCATGAACTGGTCGGCTTCAAGTCGCGCCGGAACCAGTATGTAAAATACGATCCGGCGAAGCTGGTCGGCGAAGTCGCCTCCGGTAATGCCGAAGTCGCGGTGTTGTGGGGGCCTTCCGCTGCTCGCTATGTCAAGGAATCCGCGACGCCTCTGACGATGGCGGTCATCCCGGACAATAACGTTCGCGCCGACGGCGAGAAAGTCGGCTTTCACTACAGCACCTCAATGGGCGTGCGCAAGGAAGATACTAAATTGCTCGAACAGTTGAATCAGGCGCTGGCCGAGCGCCGTCAAGACATCGATCAAATATTGAGCGCCGAGGGCATGCCGCTTGTTTCGGAACCCGCACAGGCGTTGGCTTCAAAATAAACAGGAAAAGATAACAATGAAATTAACACGACTATTGGCCGGTATTTTGGCCGGAACGGCTTTGATAAGCACTGCGGCCCATGCCGAAATTACTTTGCGCAATGCGATTACCGGCGAACAGCTGGATATGAGCTTCGCTAAAAAAGGCGGCGATACCGAAGCGTTCAAGCAATTCATGCAAGACGGAAAGAACCCTTATAACGGTAACGAAGAAGTGATTGCTGAAGGGAAAAGTCTTTATATGACCGGTTGTTCAGGTTGTCACGGCCATGAAGCGGAAGGCAAGCTGGGCCCGGCTTTGGCCGACGACTACTGGACTTATCCTAGCGGCGAGACCGATAAGGGCTTGTTCGAAATTTTATTCGGCGGCGCGCAAGGCATGATGGGGCCGCAATATGTCAACTTCAATACCGATGAAATGCTGAAAATCATGGCCTTCATTCGCAGCATCTACACCGGCGATACTAGTAAAGCCAAATGGCTTAAATAAACAGCGAGGTTAACACGATGAAAAAAACATTATTGCTCAGTGCCGCAGGTTTTGCGGTTGCTTTGTCGTCTTCCGTCATGGCTTACGATGGAACTAACTGCAAGGAACCCGGCGTTTGTTGGGAGCCGAAGCCGGGTTTTCCCGAAAAAGTAGCGGGAAGTAAATATGACCCGAAACACGATCCGAACGAACTGAATAAGCAAGCGCAGTCGATTAAGGAAATGGAAGCTCGCAATAAGAAACGAACTGAGCATCTTTCTAAAACCGGCAGGTTTGTTTATGACGTAGAAGAAATCAACTAAAACTGTATCCCGTTTCCGCTTCCCATCAGCCGTATGGCATGTGGAAACGCATACCGTGCTGAATGGTCGGTATGATTTTCCCCCTTGGAAACCGAAGGCTTGATTTTACCGCCGGTTTCTTTCGTGATCTTTGAAGACTAATATGACTTCGCCCCAGAAGGCTGCAGGCTGGATGGGGCCTTTTTTATTTCTGCCATGACAGACAAATTTCTGAACGATTGGCGCGAAAAGGCGCTGCAATTCGAGCAACAAATCAACCGAGTCGTGATCGGCCAGCAAGATGCTGTCCGAAATATCGTGATCGCGGTATTCGCGCGCGGGCACGTCTTGCTCGAAGGCAATGTAGGCGTCGGCAAGACCACCTTGCTGCGCGCGGTTGCGCAAGGGCTCGGCGGGCAGTATCAGCGCATCGAAGGCACGATCGATTTGATGCCGGTCGATCTGATTTATTACACGTATTTAAACAGCGACGGCAAGCCTTGCGTAGATCCGGGGCCGTTGTTGAAACAAGGCGAGCAACTCTCGACCTTCTTTTTTAACGAAATTAACCGCGCCCGACCACAGGTACATTCGCTGCTACTGCGCGTAATGGCAGAGCGTAGTGTCGGCGCATTCAATCGGGAATATCTTTTCCCGCATATTCAAGTATTTGCGGACCGTAACCGAGTCGAGAAGGAAGAGACCTTCGAACTGCCGGCCGCCGCGCGCGACCGCTTTTTAATGGAAATCAGCATCGAGACGCCGGATGACGATACCGTCTTGGATGATCTGATGTTCAACCCACGCTTTCACGATGTCGATGCCTTGGTCGGCGAAATCGATAGCAGCCTAATTCCTTATTATCAACTCAACGAATGGGCCGTTCAGATTCAACAAACGATCGAACCGAGTCCTGCATTGCGGCGATACGCGCTCGATCTATGGAAGGCCGCTGCCGAGCCCGGCCGATACGGGATCGGTCTGAGCGATGTCGATATGTCTCAATTGATACAGGCGGGCGCCAGTCCTCGGGGCATGAGTTATCTAATACGCGCCGCGAAGGTCCGCGCCTGGCTCGAGAGCCGCACGGTATTGCTGCCCGAGGATGTCCAAGCGGTTTACCGGGTGACGATGGCGCACCGCATTTTTCTGAATCCGATCATGGCCTATCGCAAAGACGAGTTGATGCCCGAGTTGATCAACGGGATTTTGGAGTCGATTGCCGCGCCTTGAGGTTTGATAGCAGTAAGCGGTGAATTCCTCGTTCCCACGCTCCAGCGTGGGAACGCCATACCGGTCTGATCGAGGCAGCCAAGGTATGGATTCCCACGGAGGACCGTGGGAACCAGAAAAAAAACATTGGAACCGGGAACCGGAAAAACAATAAACAAGTTAACTAAGCAATCCAATGAATTATAAAAAATGGATAGAATCGGCTGTGCCGAAGGCCGGCTTCAGTCATTTAGTGGAAATGTATTTGACTTGGTCCGGCGTGGGCTTTGCCGGAGCGCTGATCGCCAGCGCGCTCGATCATTATTCGGCGGTGCCTTATGCCGCGTATTTCACCGGCGCCGTGAACGATGCGGTCGGCTACCGTTTTTGGGTGCTCTTGGCCGATATCGGTTTGTTGTTTTTTTGTTTCAGCCTGCCGTTTCTCTTCATGACGCGCTATTTCGGTTCCGTCGAAAAAGTCGCCGGTCCCTTGCAACGTCTGACCTACACGTTTTTCGTCGTGGCCTTTGACGAGGGCGCACTGATGATCGGCATCCTGTTCGCGAACTTGCTGCATGCTTCCGATAAAACCGCCTTGCTGGCGAGCAAATCGTTTTTATTCAGCGATGTCGGCTTGTTTACGATTCTGGTGCTGATCGTTTTGAATTCGGCGCTCTGGATGTTAGGCGAGTCCATTTTCAACCGCGACGATAAAAGTTTTTCGGGCGTCGTACAAATGCTGATGACTGCTCCGGTCAAATACACCGCTCCGGGATACTGTTGTTTCACCGGTATCGCGGTTTATCTGATCGTGAGTCAATGACATGGCGTTAGCGATAGAGACTTTTCACTATCGTTTGGCGAACCCGGGTTATTGCGCGATTCCCGGCGCTCATCCAGGGCAAATGGTCGGCAGCGGACAGCTATTCAAGCGTCACGAGTCCTTGTTGGCTAGTCCCGATCCGAGACGCTTGGATTTACGGGCTAGCCTACTCGATCCTTTTAATCACTACCGGGTCAAGGTCTTTCAACAGCACAGCAAAATCGACTTGTTCGTGATTGCCGATTTGTCCGCGTCTATGTCTATTCCGGGCGAGTCCACGAAATTACAAATCGCGGCAGATTTTTTACTGTCTTCCGCGCAATCGGCTTTTGAATCCGGCGACAATTTCGGTTTCATCGGCTGCGGACAAGGCATCGAAAAATCATGGCTGTTTCCGAAAGGCTTGCGCATGGGCCGCGTGCAGGAATTGGCTCGGGATTTGTCTCGCGTTCGAAACGGGCAGGGTGGCAACGGCCTGTTTCAGGTGGAGCCTTATTTGCCGCTACGGCGGTCCTTGATCTTTCTGCTATCGGATTTTCATTTCGATCTTAATCGATTGTCGCGTCTTGCCGGTCTCTTCGGCAGGCATGCTGTCGTTCCGCTCGTGTTGTGGGATCCGGCCGAATATGCCGGCTTGCCGGAGTGGGGCATCGTCAAGTTTCAGGACAGTGAAAACATGCGCACCCGGACCTTGCTGATGCGTCCCGGGTTGAAGCGGAAAATCATCGAAGCTTTCGAGCAGCGCAGAGGCAGATTACGGCATTGGTTCAGATCCAAGGGTGCGGAGCCATTGTTCATTGAGGGTCGTTACGAGGCTTCGGCATTGACGAATTATTTTTTGCAGAGAGGGGTGTGAGATGAGCAAGGTGAAAGATGAAAGGTGAAAGATGAAAGATGAAAGGGGCAAGGGGCATAAAGGAGTAGGATGGGTAGAGGCGGAAGCCGAAACCCATCGTTGCAATGCCGCCGATTCTCCCGCCTAACAAGCTTGAACGATTATTCAGTAAGATGGAAGTAATGGTATCGAGGTGATATTGGCTAAGTTTACAAGAGGTTATTTACAGCAATGAATTACGATGAGCGCTCCGCGTGGATAGGCGTGCTGAGGTTGATGTTATTACTGGGCGTCTTGATCAGCGGTTGTTCCGGATCGCTGCAGCAATCGGTCAGCCGCTTCGAGTTTTTGACGCCGAAGCCGTTCGGTTATGTCATCGGCGATGAAATCGCTCATCGTATCGTTATCGATACGCGCGCCGGCGTCGAATTGAACAACAATACATTGCCAAAGCCGGGAGAATTGAACCGCTGGCTAACGATCAACCGGCTCGAGCATTCGCAAAGTCAGATCGGGCAGGGTATGCGTTATGTCATCGATATCCGTTATCAGGTTTTTTATGCGCCGCTCGAAGTCAAAATGCTGGCGATTCCGGGATTTTCGGTGCAATTCAAACAAGGAGCGCAAACGATAGAGCAAGCCGTGCCGGATTGGCATTTCACGATTTCGCCGCTGCGCGAATTGGCGGTCCGCAAAGACGAAGGCGGCGAATACATGCGCCCGGATGTGACGCCGGGCGGCTTGCCGAATGACGATACGGTAAGGCGACTGTTTACGAGTCTATTTGTTCTCGCACTGAGTGCGCTTTATCTGAGCTATCTGTACGGCTATCTGCCGGGCTTGCCGAGACGCGGTATTTTCAAGCGGGCCCAGCGGCAATTAGCGCGCTTGCCTGAACGGGATCTCGCCTCGGCCTTGAGCGTGGTTCATCATGCGCTTAACACATTGAACCGCAAACCTTTGTTTCAACACAAGCTGAATGAGTTTTATCGAAACCAGCCCGATTATCGTAAATTAGCCGGTGAGTTGAATGATTTTTTCGAGCTGTCCAATCGCTTTTTTTTCGCCGGTTACGGCGGCATCGGTCGGGACGATTTCGACAAGATAGAACGTCTATGCCGCTTATGCCGTGAAGTCGAGCGAGGCGGCCGGTGAACGATATCGCTTTCGAAACGCCCTGGGCCTTGGCCGGGTTGTTGTTGATGGTGTTGCCGCTACTCAAGACCGGCGCGGCGCCGTCGGCCTATTCATGGCTCGCGATCGTACCTGCCGACGGGCTGTCCGTTTTGTTGGCGCTGTTCTTACGCATTACCGGAATGTCGGTTGTCGCGGCGTTATCTCTCGGGTTATCCGGGGTGTATTTGAAGGAACAAAAAGTCGAGCGCATCGGGCGCGGTGCGCATATCGTGTTGTTGCTCGACCGTAGCCGCAGCATGGACGATACGTTTGCCGGCAGGGCGCCGGACGGTTCGAATGAATCGAAATCGGCAACGGCCCGGCGCTTGTTGACCGAGTTCGTCGAAAAACGCAAGCATGACCGCATCGGCGTTACGGCTTTCAGTACCTCTCCGTTGTTCGTGATGCCGTTGACCGAAAACAAACAGGCCGTGCAAGCGGCGATTGCAGCGACGTCTTCGCCGGCTTTGGCTTACACCAACATCAGCAAAGGATTGAGTCTGGCCGCGTCATTTTTCGAACAGCAGCCGTTGACCGGTTCCCGTATTTTATTGTTGATTTCGGATGGCGCGGCGGCGATCGACCCAGACAGCGAGCAAGCCTTGAGACAGTTGATCAAGCAACAGCAAATCCGCTTGTATTGGGTGTTTTTGCGTACCGAAAACAGCCCCGGCATATTCGATGTGCCCGAAGATTCTCGAAACGATAACAGCGATGCGATGCCGGAGCGTTATCTGCATTTGTTTTTTAAAAGTCTCAATGTGCCGTATCAGGCTTACGAAGCCGAAAACCCCGACGCGGTGCAAAAGGCGATAGCCGATATCGATACCCTGGAAAACCGACCGCTGCATTATTTCGAGCGCATTGCGAAGCAGGATTTATCCGGATTATGCTATCGCTGGGCCGTCATTTTATTGTTGTTGCTATTGGCTTTGAAAAGTTGCGAGGTGCGAAGATGAAGGTATCATTACGGCAAGTTGTAGGTTGGTCGCTGTTTGCCGCCGCTTGTCTATCGGTCATTGTCCAGCTCTGGACTTTCAATCGGATCGAACGCGAAAACGCATGGATAGATAAATTGCTGTCGGGTCATGACATCGCCATCGACAAGGTGATCGGCGCACAGCCCGAGGTACGTTTGGCCCGCGCGATTTATCTGAAACAAATGCACCGTTACGACGAGGCGTTGGCGACCTTGAATTTGATTATCGACCAGGGCGGGCCGGAACTGCAAACCAAAACCCGTTATAACCTCGGTAATTTGTATCTGGCGCAAGCGGTCGAGCAAACCGAGGCGTTAAATTTCAATGAAGCTTTACCGCTGGCGGGACTTGCCAAGCAAGCCTATCGTCAGGCCCTAGCCTTGGACAGCGGCTTTTGGGATGCGAAATACAATCTCGAAGTCGCCATGCGGCTATTGCCCGAAATGAACCGCGTCAACATCGGCGATGACGGGCCTGAGAGCAAAAAGTCGAAGCTATGGACGACGGTGCCGGGATTTCCTCGCGGTTTGCCATGATTGGGTTAGCAGTTAGCAGTGAGTGGATGGTTGTGAAAGAGGAAAGAGGAAAGAGGAAAGAGGAAAGAGGAATAGCCAGTATTCGCTCGTTCCCAAGCTCTTTGCTTGGGAATGCGGTACGAGAAGCTCCAGCTTCTCGAGACCTAAGCCAAGAGCTTACATGGAGGCTTTCCCAAATCGGAGTATGGGAAACAGCGAAGGGTGTCTGAAGACTTACAACCAAAAAGAATCAATAAAGAGCTTATGTATTCACGACAAATCTTCAAGGATTACCGTTTTTGGTGTTTGGCCGCGGCCGTTATTGCGCTTGCCTTGTTGTTTATTCATCCTAGCGAACAACGTAAAAACCCGGTTTATGACTTGACCTTCGTCATCGATATCACGCGCAGTATGAATGTCGAGGATTACCAGGCAAACGACCAAGCGGTGAGCCGTTTAGAGTTCGTCAAGCAAAGCTTGCGCGAGCTGTTGCTAAAGCTGCCGTGCGAATCGAAAGTTGGATTGGGCGTTTTTACCGAACGGCGCTCGACCGTGTTATTCAAGCCGGTCGAGGTGTGTTCGGGGTTTGCCGAAATCGATGCCGCGATTGCAGCATTGGACTGGCGCATGGCCTGGGCCGCCGACAGCCGTATCGCCAAAGGGTTGTTGAATACCTTGGAAATGCGCCGAGATTGCGGCAGCCGTTTGGTGTTCATGACCGATGGACAGGAAGCCCCGCCGGTCAACCCGCGCTATAGGTCAGATTTTTCAGGTGTTAAGGACTCCTTGAAAGGTTTGCTGGTCGGCGTCGGCGGCATGGAGCCGGCGCCGATACCGAAATACAACAGCCGGGGCGAGCGGGAGGGGTTTTATAAGGCCGATGATGTGCCGCATCGTTCGACTTTCGGTCTGTCCAACTTGAATCCCGAAGAAATCGAGGGCTACAACGCCCGCAATGCTCCCTTCGGTAGCGAAGCCGCGGCCGGTAACGAACACCTGAGCTATTTGCATGAAGCCTATTTGCAGCAACTAAGCGCCGAATCCGGTTTGCATTATCATCGGTTGACTGGTAGTCAACCTCTCGTAGAAGCCTTACAGGCCGCCGATATGGCCGAACAAAGACAAGTCGAGACCGATGTTCGCTGGCGAGCGGCGCTTGCCGCATTGGTTTTGTTGGTGGCGGTGTTTGTTTGAAGGCGGTTGGCCGCTGCCATTAAGCCATGCTGACGACTTTAGGCTTTAATGTGCCTTAACAGTTGGCCGCGTTTCGATGATCGGTATCGGCACATCCTTGTGCGCAGATGTTTGTCGATAGCGAGCCTTACTCGGCCTTATCGCCGTCATCCGGTTTGATTTCTTCGATTACCTTCGATGTGGATTCCTTCAGGCTATCAAGGGCGGGTTGGGCCGCTTCCTTGGCTTTTTCGGCGGCATCTTCCATGGCTTCTTTGGTCGCATCGACTGCCTCAGAGGCGCTTTCGGCAGCCGATTCGGCCGATTTTTTGATTTCCTCGACGGCTTGAGAACTTGTCTCGTCAGCTTTTTCCAATGCTTCTTTCGTTTTTTCTTGCGCCGCTTCCGCGGCTTCCTTGGTGATTTCCTTTACGGATTCGGTGGCTTCGGAAACGGATTTTTTGATCGGTTTGGTTGAGGTGTCGGGTTTTTCGACTTTTGCCGTATCGTCGGAATTACCACAACCAGTTATAGCGATAAGGGTCGTTAGAATTAGTAAGGGTTTGGTTTTCATAATGCGCTCCTATCGTGTGTTAGAGGCAGCCGCATACAGCAGGGTACTGTTGAATGCGAGTGAAGTTTGATTCTAACGTAATCAATGGCGCAATGCATGGATTAGAGTTTATTAATTTTGAATTTTTGGGGTAAGTTGACTGCTGTCGTCTATCAAAAAGCAACGAGGGATTTCGGGCGGCGAACGATATGAAATTTGATTAGCCGCCCGAAGAATCGCTTAGAAAGTAATGATTTCTTCGCCTTCGCTGACCAGCACGATGTCGGCCGGACGTAGCGAGAAAAGACCGACCGTGATGACGCCTGGAATGTTGTTAATAGTTTTTTCCAACTCGCTAGGGTCGACGATGTTAAGGTTATGCACATCGAGAATATGGCCGGCATTGTCGGTCACGCAGTTTTCGCGCCAGACCGGTTGGCCGCCCAGTTTGACTATTTCTCTAGCGACATAGCTTCTCGCCATCGGGATGACTTCGACCGGCAGCGGGAATTTGCCGAGTACGTCGACGCGCTTGGAGCCGTCCGCGATGCAAACGAATTGCTTGCTGGAGCCGGCGATGATTTTTTCGCGGGTCAATGCGGCGCCGCCGCCTTTGATCAATTGTTTGTTCGGATTGATTTCATCCGCGCCGTCCACGTAGACCTCGAGCGTGCCGACATCATTCAAATCCAGAACCGGGATGCCCATTTTTTTCAGATGGGCCGTGGTGGCCTCGGAGCTGGATACCGCGCCTTCGATGCCTGATTTCATTTCGGCTAGGCCATTAATGAAGTGAAATACGGTCGACCCGGTTCCGACGCCGACGATCGAAACGCCTTTGACGTAATCCAAGGCAGCGTAGGCTACTTTTTGTTTAAGTTCGTCTTGTGTCATAGTTTTTATTTTCAGGTTAGTGGTTATTGTTAATGTGTGATAATAACGCATCTAATTCGAGAGCTCATCCGTTTTTTAAGTATGTTAAGCCAGTATATCGAAAAAATATTAAGAGCCCGCGTCTACGAGGTCGCGGAAGAAACGCCGTTGGATTATGCGCCGAACTTGTCCAGGCGCCTCAGAAACGATGTTTATTTGAAACGTGAGGATTTGCAGCCGGTCTTTTCGTTTAAATTGCGCGGCGCGTACAACAAGATTGCGACGTTAAGCGAGCAAGCTAAGACTAATGGCGTGATCGCGGCATCGGCCGGTAATCATGCGCAAGGCGTGGCCTTGTCGGCGCAGATGCTTGGTATCGATGCGTTGATCGTGATGCCGCAAACGACACCCGAAATCAAGGTCAGTTCTGTGCGGGCGCGGGGCGCCCGGATTGTTTTGTTCGGCGATTCCTATGACGAGGCTTATGGGCGGGCAAGAGAAATCGCCACCGAGAAAAATATGGCCTTCATTCATCCGTATGATGATATCGAGGTTATTGCCGGGCAGGGTACGATCGGAATGGAGATTTTACGGCAAAAAACCGGTGCACTTGATGCGGTTTTCGTACCGGTCGGCGGCGGCGGTTTGTTTGCCGGCATTGCGGCCTATATCAAATTCGTACGTCCCGAGGTCAAGTTGATCGGTGTCGAGCCTGACGATGCTGATTGTCTGAACCAGGCTTTGAAGGCGAACAAGCGGGTTGTGCTTAAACAGGTCGGTCTGTTTACCGATGGAGTCGCGGTCAAGCAGGTCGGCGAGGAGCCATTTAGAATCTTGCGGCATACGGTCGATGAGGTCGTCACGGTCAATACCGATGAAATTTGTGCGGCGATCAAGGATATTTTCGACGATACCCGTTCGGTTGCCGAGCCTGCCGGCGCACTGGCCTTGGCAGGCTTGAAAAAGTATGTCGAAACCCAAAAAATCGTTGATCAAACACTGATTGCGATCGAAAGCGGCGCGAACATCAATTTTGATCGTTTGCGCTATGTTGCCGAGCGGGCGCAGGTTGGCGAGCATCGGGAGATTTTGTTGGCTGTCGAAATTCCCGAAATGCCTGGCAGTTTTTTGCGTTTTTGTAAAATGCTCGGCAGTCGTAATGTCACAGAATTTAATTACCGTTATTTTGATACAAAGAAAGCCAATGTATTCGTCGGTCTTTCGACGAGCGGCGACGATTTCGATAAAACTGATTTAATTAGATGTCTCGAAGCTGAAGGTTTTTTTGTCGTAGACATGACTGCGAACGATTTGGCTAAGGAGCATATTCGCTATATGGTCGGCGGTCATGCGCCGCGAGCGCTGAATGAAGTGGCCTACAGTTTGCAATTTCCTGAGCGTCCGGGAGCCCTGTTGAAGTTTTTAACGGCTTTGGGCGATCGTTGGAATATCAGTTTGTTTCATTATCGCAATCATGGTGCGGCTTTCGGGCGGGTGTTGATCGGGTTGCAAATGCCGAATACCGAGCGCTACGCGTTTGAGGCGTGTCTGGATCGTTTAGGATTCGAGTATGCGGAACAAACCGCAAACCCCGCTTATGATTTGTTTGCCGGCGGCGGGGAGCAGAAATAGTGAAAGGTGAAAGGTGAAAGGTGAAAGGTGAAAGGTGAAAGGTGAAAGGTGAAAGGTGAAAGGTGAAAGGTGAAAGGTGAAAGGTGAAAGGTGAAAGGTGAAAGGTGAAAGGTGAAAGGTGAAAGGTGAAATCGGCGCTTGACAAGCGATTTAAATGCTACATCATTTTACCGCTTACCGCTTACCGCTTACCGCTTACCGCTTACCGCTTACCGCTTACCGCTTACCGCTTACCGCTTACCGCTTACCGCTTACCGCTTACCGCTTACCGCTTACCGTGCATGGTACCTGCGGTTTGGGCATTGGGCATAAAAAAGGCCGTATTCGATGAATACGGCCTTTTTGGGTTCGGTAATCGGGTGAGCGATTAACGTTTGGAGTATTGAGGACGTTTTCTGGCTTTATGCAAGCCGACTTTTTTACGTTCTACTATGCGTGCGTCGCGAGTGACGTATCCTGCTTTTCTAAGGGAGGGGCGCAGCGCTTCGTCGTATTCCATCAACGCTCGGGCAAGTCCGTGACGTATTGCGCCGGCTTGACCGGAAGGTCCGCCGCCTTTGACGATGACATTGATATCGAATTTGTCGGTCATATCAACGCATTCTAGCGGTTGGCGAGAAATCATTTGGTCGGTTTTCCGTCCGAAATATTGCTCGATGCTTTGACTGTTGATAGTGATTTTACCGGTTCCGGAGGTTGCGTAAACGCGCGCTATAGCGCTTTTACGACGGCCTGTTCCATAATACTGAGCTGCTGCCATGATCTACCCGCTTAAATTTCTAAAACTTTCGGCTGTTGAGCCTGATGATCGTGTTCAGGACCCGCATAAACTTTCAATTTCTTGAACATTGCGCGGCCCAATGGATTTTTTGGTAACATGCCTTGCACGGCTGTATTGATAATACGGTCTGGGAAGGTTTGTCTGAGTTTGCCTAAGTTAACGGATTTCATATTCCCGATATAACCTGTGTGGCGGTAATATATCTTGTCTTTTTCTTTATTGCCGGTCACTGCGATTTTTTCAGCGTTAACGACAATGATATAGTCGCCGGTATCGACGTGCGGTGTGTATTCGGGTTTGTGTTTTCCGCGAAGACGGCGCGCAATTTCAGTGGCAAGCCGACCTAGCGTCTTCCCTTCTGCATCAACTACGTACCAATCGCGCTTAACTTCTGCTGGCTTTGCACTAAAAGTTTTCATCGTTACTGTTTATTCTGTTAGGACCCAATAAAAGACTGGGGATGTTACTAGAGTCGCTAGGTTTTTTCAAGTTTATTTATTGTTTCTGAAGGTTAACCTATGCGCTGTCTTACTTTGGGCTTTGTTTTTCTATAGCTTGATATTCAATGCGTGTAATTTACGGTATAAATGCGTCCGTTCCATGCCGATGATCGAAGCGAGTTTGGCAACGCTGCCGCCGGATTTTTCGAAATGGTATTCGAGATAGGCTTTTTCGAAGTGTTCCCGTGCCTCTTTCAGCGGCAAGTTATAAAACTCCGGTACCAACGAGCTGCCGCTGGTTTGTTCGACCACTGCGCCCAATGCGCCTTTGACTTCGTCGAGTTCCATATCGTCGCCGACGCCGAGTATCATCAAGCGTTGAACCAGGTTTTTCAGTTCGCGCACATTGCCGGGCCAACTGTAATTCCTTAAATAATTTTGGGCCGCCATTGAAAATTTTCGAAACGGTAACTTTTCCTGATTCATGAAATGATCGACATAGAACCCGAGCAGAGCCGGCACGTCCTCGCTATGTTCGCGTAGCGGCGGAATTTCCATCGTGACTTCGTTGAGCAAATAATACAAATCCCGTCGAAACCTGCCTGCCTTGACTTCTTCTTCGAGCGAGACTCGGGTCGAGGTGACGATCCTGACGTCGACGCTGACCGATTGGATGCCTCCGCTACGCAAAAAGGATCGAGATTCCAATGCGCTGAGTAGTCTTAATTGCGATTCCTTGTCCATGCCGGCGATTTCCGAAAGGAACAAGGTTCCGCCGTGAGCCTGTTCCAGCAACCCCGGCATCACTTTGCCGTTTTCTTCCTTGCCGAAAAATTCGATTACCGAGTTTTCAGGGGAAAGACTACCGACCGCGACGTCGACAAACGGCCAGTCCCGTCGTACGCTATTGTTATGTAGATAACGCGCATAGAGTTCTTTACCGACACCGGCATCGCCGACGAACAGGACGCGGGTATCGTGTTGCGCGAGACGCTTCAGTTGTTCTTTAATTCGGGCAACCGTTGCGCTTTTCCCGACCGGTTCGAAATCCAATGTTTGGTATGCCTTCGGAACAGGCAGTTCGGTTTGCAATTGACGAGATTCAAGTGCCCGCTCGACGATCAACAATAATTTGGCCAGAGACAACGGTTTTTCAAGATAGTCATAAGCGCCTAGTCGCGTGGCTTCAACGGCGGATTCGACTGATCCGTGACCGGACATCATCACCACCGGCGAGGCAAAACCGCCTTCGGCGATCCATTCCTTAAGGAGCGTTATCCCGTCTGTGTCGGGCATCCAGATATCCAGTAAGATCAAATCCGGGTTTTTTTCGTTCTTTAATCGCCTAGCTTGGGCTGCGTTTTCAGCGGTTCTGACTTCGTAGCCTTCGTCTTCCAGGATTTCATGAACCAGTCGACGAATATCCGGTTCGTCGTCGACCACTAAGATGTGTGCTGCTTTTGCATTCATAATTTAAGTAAGTAATAACGTTATACGGCTGGGAGTTGGATCACGAAGCCCGCCCCGGCTTTATAACCTGTATCGATCCAAATGGCTCCGCCGTGTTCCTCGATAATTTTTTTGACGATGGCGAGTCCTAAGCCGGTACCTTTTGCCTTGGTTGTCACGTAAGGTTCGAATATTTTATCCAAATGTTCTTCTTTAATGCCTAGGCCGTCATCATGAAAAGCCATTTCGACGAACCGGGCATTATTTTTAAATCGGTTAGACACTGTGATTTTTACGTTGCCATTTTTTTCAGTGGCTTCTAAGGCGTTTTTTATCAGGTTGTGCAGAACCTGTCGAATACTGATTCGGTCAGCGTTGATCATCATAATCTCTTCTTCGACCGAAGTGGTAAATTTCGCACCGCCCTGTGAGGCGTAAAGGGCTAGAACTTCCTGTATTAGCGACGGCAGGTTGATGTGCTCGGTTTGCTTTTTAGAGACTCTGGCATACTCGGAGAAATCATCCACCATTTCTTTCATCGCTTCGACTTGCTGGACGATGGTTTCGGTGGAGCGCTGTAATATCGCAAGCGATTTTGGTTGCAATTCATTGGCGAGCTTGTGTTGCAGGCGTTCGGCCGATAGTTGTATTGGCGTTAGCGGATTTTTGATTTCGTGAGCCAGGCGCCGGGCGACTTCACCCCACGCGGCATTTTTTTGCGCTTGTATTAGGTCGGTGACATCGTCGAACACGACGACAGCTCCTATGCTACGGCCTTCGGGCGAGTAGAGCGGGGTTCCTCTGCATAACAGTTCTTGCAGGCCGTTGGGACCCAGGAAGGCGATGCGTTGCTCCCAAATATCCTCGGCATTTTCAAGCAAATGTTGAATTTTTCGCAAAGGATCGGCTAAATCCGAGTGCTCTTTTGACAAGTCCAACAAAGTTTGCCCGTAAAATCCGCTGACTTGTAGATGAAAGATACGGTAGGCGGCCTGGTTGGCCGTGCGGATTCTAAAATCCTTGTCAAAACTTATCACGCCGGCCGTCAGGTTGGCTAGAATTGTTTCCAGATAAGCGCGTTGATTCTCCACTTCGATGCCGGCCAGACGGGTTTCGTCGCGGGCCTTGGCGATACGTTGGGCCATGTCGTTGAACGAGATAACCAGAAACCCCAAGTCGTCCTGGGTCAGAACCGGAAGCTGTTGGTTGTAATGGCCCGCTGCGATAGCTTGCGTGCCTTTGACTAGCTCCTTGACCGGCGCGACGATGTTTCTGATGCTGATAAATGCGACCCAGATCGCCGCTAATAGACTCATCAACAATACCAGCGATAAGGCTAGCGAAAAGCTTAGTTTCAACGAATCCCGTAGAAAATTCATTTCCTGGTAGCGCACGAATGCGAATTCGACCGAATCGGCTAGGTCCATAATTCTAAGCGGGATCGGGTACAATGCCTGAAGATATTGAATGTCTTGAGTACTGACAGCGACGATGACGTGTACCCGCAGCTGTTCTTCCTTGGTCGAGTCGAGCGCGACATAATGGTCGTTGCGGCGCACGTTCAGCCAGGCATGTTCGTCGGGAAGATGAGGGATAATATCGCCGGGGTTGATGCTGCTCGAAGCAATGATGCGACCTTGCCTGGAAAACAAAGTCATTTCTGCTGCACCGGCTTGGGCGCGTATTTTTTCCAGGTCGTCCATGCGTTGCGTTTCGGACTTGGTTTCGTACAGTTGGTCGACGAGTTGCTGTGTCTGCCGTAAATGCCAGCGCATCCGTTGGTCAAGGGAGGCTTGGCTGAGTTCAAGCGAGTCCTCCATCGCCCGGTCGATTTCGACATTGAACCAACTATCGATACCCTGATGTAAAAATTGCATCGAAAAGAAAAAAACGATGCTGGCGGGCGCCAGCGCCAATAGTACGAACAGCGAGACCATGCGAATCGTTAGCTTAGACCCTGCTTCGCGTTTTTTGAGCTGTTGGGTAAGCGAGACGATGTTGACGCCGATCAACCCCAACAAGACGACCGAGCCCAGTGCATTGATAATCAGCAAAGATGAATACATCTCGTTGAGTTGCGAGGATTCTTGGGTTGCCGAACTCATTAATTGCAAAGACAGCAAAACCAATCCGAACAGCACCGCAATTAACGGGGCAAGGGGAAATCTCATTTTTGCACGGGCCATTGTAACCAATCGCTTGATAAATACCACTGCGGGTTGATGTATGCGGCGGGGCGTAGCGGCAAGGGTAGTGCTTCGCGGTCGAAACGAGTCTTGACGCCGACCTGATAGCTTTCGTCCTCAGCGATATCGCCTTCATTGAGTACGGCAATGTTACGAATTGTCGACATGCCGGCTAATGCCGCGGGAAGCGATGCATAACTCGTGCTGTCCGAGGAAGTGATATTAGTGACTCGGTAGTGGTTTAATAAGGCGTGATATTGAATGCGGTAACGAATTTTGAAATCGACCAGGGTTTTATTCCAAATCCAAGTACGTTCGCGAACGACTTTAATCAACACGTCCCAGTATAAAGGAATGCCTTTTTGCAGTGCTTCGCGAGCGGTTTGAGTCAATTGATAGTGGATATCTGCGGATAAGTAATATTGGCCGTCTCTCAATGCGAAGTCGATACTTCGGACTTCAATCTTCGAGTCGTCCGCGTGAAGAAAAGCCGGTCGAGCCAGTAGTCCGGCGAGTAGCGCGATCCATAAGCTTATCGAAAGTAGGCGGTTAGTGCTTACGAATACGCGCATAATAAAATCCGTCCATTGCCTGACTGCCGGTCAATATTTGCCTGCCATGTGGTCTTGCCATGCCCCAGTTAAAATCAATAGGCCATTCCGTAGCATCTTGGTGATGATTTAAAAACCTTCGGATTTGTAGTTCATTCTCTTCCTTCAAAATCGAACACGTCGCATAAACCAGTAAGCCGCCCGGGGCTAACAAAGGCCATATGGCTTCGAGGATCTTTTGCTGGAGTAGTTGTAATGGGGCTATATCGCCGGGTTTGCGCAGTAATTTTATGTCCGGATGTCGGCGTATTACCCCAAGTGCTGAACACGGCGCATCGAGTAGAATGCGGTCGTACCGAACACCATCCCACCAGTCGTTAGGTTGGGAAGCGTCCGCGACAATGCATTCGGCATCGAGCCTCAAGCGCCGTAAAGTATCTCGGACTTTTTGCATGCGATTGGCATCGATGTCGATCGCCGTGAGCCCGAATAAATTCGCTTGCATTTCCAGAATATGTGCTGATTTGCCGCCGGGGGCAGCACAGACATCGAGCACTCGTTGGTTCGGTTTTAGGTCCAGTAATCCGGCCGAAAATTGCGCAGCGAGGTCTTGTACCGAAACTAAGCCTTCGGAAAATCCAGGCAATTGTTCGACCGGGACCGGCCGCTCAAGGATGAGCGCGGAAGGGCACTCGGAAGTCTCGATTGCACCGAGTTGGGCGGCGGCTAGTAGCTCTTTATACTCGGGTCGGCCGATGCGTGCTGAATTGACGCGCAGAGTCATTGGTGCCTGAAGGTTGTTTTCGACCAATAGGTGTCTGGCTTGTTCCGGCCAATTTGAGCCGATCGTATCGATTAGCCACTGCGGATGATTGCTTGCCGCTACCGGGTCGTTGTCGGCCAGCGATTGTAATTCATCTCTGCGTCTTTGATAGTTTCTCATGATGGCGTTGAGCAGCGGTTTTGCCCAAGCTTTTTTTCGCGGAGCTGCCGAAACCGTTTCGGAAACTGCGGCATGGGCTTTAACGCGCATGTATTCGAGCTGATAAAGACCGATAATGGCTAAGGCCTTGATCTCATCGTCTTTGATTGGTTTATTCAATAATTGTCCGAGCAGAAAGTCGAGCCGGTAAAATTCACGAATGACACCATAGCATAGCGCTTGAACGAAAGCCTTGTCATTGGCCGACTCGATCGCGCCGGTCGATTGTTCGAGGGCTGCGGTTAGCGATTGGCCTTCCTTCAATACCCGGCTCACAATCCGGGCCGAGAGGTTTCTTAGGTTCACAGAGGATTAACCCAGGCTTTGCGCAGCTACATCGTGCGCATTCATAAAGGCGGAGGCAGATATGCGTTTGCCGCCGGGCAGTTGGACTTCAAGCAGGCGGAGCAATCCGTCGCCGGTGGCGACTTCAAGGTGTTTGCCGTTTTTGAGCAGCGTACCGGGTTCCGCATCGGTTCGACCGCCGAGCGGTTCGGCTAGCCAGATTCGTAAAACTTGATCTTTATAGTTCGTTTGAGCGACCGGCCACGGATTGAAGCCTCTGATTTTTAGATCCAATTGTTCGGCAGATTCGTTCCAGTTTAGATTCGCTTCGCTTTTTTCCAGCTTCGCGGCATAAGTGACTTGGCTTTCATCCTGTTTTTCCGGATGTAGCGTATTATCTTCAATATCCGGTAAAACTTTGCTCATGCCGAGCGCACCCAGTTTAGCCAAGTTTTCATGCAGATCGCCCGCCGTGTCTTTGGGGGTAATACGATATTCTTCTTTATGTAGCATGTCGCCGGCATCCAATTTGAGCGCCATGTGCATGATCGTGACACCGGTTTTTTCGTCGCCAGCGATCAAGGCTCTTTGAATCGGCGCGGCGCCGCGCCAGCGCGGTAGTAATGAAGCATGTACGTTGATGCAGCCGAATGTCGGCAAATCCAGCACCCTCTGCGGCAGAAGCATGCCGTAGGCGACCACGATCAGCAAATCCGGTTCGAACGCCGCCAGTTGTTGAAAGTGATGATCGGGTTTAAGAGATTCCGGCTGTAAAACCGGAATGCCGGATTGTATAGCCAGTTCCTTGACAGGGCTTGGTTTCAATTGCCGTCCGCGTCCTGCGGGGCGATCAGGTTGAGTATACACCGCGCAAATTTGATGGTTTGAGTCAATCAGCATGCGTAGCGTAGGCACGGCAAATTCAGGGGTGCCGGCGAAAACGATTTTCATGAGGCTTTTTGTTCCAATCGATGAATTTTATTCAGTTTCTTTTTAATCATTTGGCGTTTCAGCGGCGAAATATAATCGACGAACAACTTGCCTTCTAAGTGATCCATTTCGTGTTGCACGCAGACAGCTAACAGATCCTCGGCTTCGAATTCAAATGATTCGCCGTCGCGATTGAGGGCGCGTACTTTGATGTGTTCGGCGCGTTTGACTGTTTCGAAAAAACCGGGAACCGACAAACAACCTTCTTCGGTTTCTTCGATGCCGTCCTTAGCAAGGATTTCAGGATTGATTAGACACAGCGGAGATTTCTTCTCCTCGCTGACGTCAATTACAATGACTCGCTTGTGAACGTTGACTTGAGTCGCGGCCAAACCGACGCCGCGTGCTTCGTACATGGTTTCGAACATATCGTCGACGAGTTTTCCGATATCGGCATCGACCGTTTCGACCGGAGTCGCCTTTTTACGCAAGCGCTCATCAGGGAACTCGAGTATAGTTAGAATGCTCAACAATTTCTCCACTATCATATTACAATTTTACAATGCTGGAATTTTATATGAATTCATCTAAACTTTGAATTCAGACAGCATATATTTCGCGCTGCCGCTTTTGCGGCTTCGATAGCAATGCGATTTTGTTCGGTAACAAGGCCTGAAAACAGACGTTAAGCTAAGCTATGTAACTGTTTTCGTAATGCTTCCGTTCCGCTCCTGATCATGCCCTCTACCTACATTCATGTCGGTAACGCCGCTATCGGTCGCAAGAGCGCTTCAGAAAACCGCTCTTGCGACCGCGCACAGTATATTTTCAGATTACCGGATCTCTAGTTTCAGGAACTCTCTATGGCTTTTCGACAAATTTTTGGATTGATCGTTTCGTTAGCAGTTAGCATAACCGGTTGGACGCAGGAAATAGAAGTCAATCCTTCGCACCCGGGCCAATATACCGTAGTTAAGGGCGATACATTGTGGGATATTTCGGGAAGATTTTTGCGAAAACCTCATCAATGGCCTTTAATTTGGGAAGGTAATCCACAAATCGATAATCCGCATTTGATTTATCCGGGCGATACCATTTATTTTTCCGAAGTCGATGGTAAGCCGCGCTTAAGTTTGTCTCCGTCAGGATTTCTCGGCGACTCAGGCTCGTCAAGAGAAGTTAAGCTCTATCCTCGCGTTCGTGAAATGGACCTCATTGATGCGATTGAGTTAATTCCTTCCGAAAAAATCGCCAAATATTTGGCCTCGCCGCGCGTGGTTGGGCAGGATGATTTGGAAAATTCGCCTTACGTCATCGATTTCGCAGGCGAACATCTAGTCGCGGGCCCGGGCGATCGTGTTTATGTTCGTGCGATCGAAAAGCCGGAAAGCTTGACCTATACGATTTATCGTAAAGGCGATACTTTCGTCAGTGCCGAGACCAAAGAAGTTTTGGGGTATGAAGCGAAGTTTGTTGCAAATACGACGCTACAAGAGCCCGGCGATCCCGCAACGCTGCTTGTTACGCGTTCGACCAGCGAGATTCGCATGGGCGACAGGCTAATGCCGCACCAAGAAGGCGATTTTACCCTGCATTACTTCCCTAAGCCGCCGGAATCCGAAATACAAGGCAGTATTATTAGTGTGCTGGATGGCGTTACTCAAATTGGGCGCTATAATGTCGTTGCTATCGATAAGGGAGCATCGGATGGCCTGAAAGTCGGGCATGTGCTCGATATTTACAAGAAAGGGAAATCCGTTCGAGATCCTTTTAGTAAAATAAGGAACGATACGATTCAACTACCCAATGAGTTGGCCGGAACCTTGATGATTTTCCGAACCTTCGATCGGATTAGTTATGCGTTGGTAATGGATGCGCGTCAAGCGATTCATGTATTAGATAAAGTTCAAACCCCCTGAAAAATTTTCAAATTTCCTCCGATATCAAATACTGGCTTGCTTTATTGCGCACGCCGGGTTTCGGCTGTCGGTCGTTTCTTAAAACGCTCGACAGTCATACTCCTCAGCAATTGTTTTCCGAGTCAAGCGGTGGATTGGCCGCTCTCGGGCTAAAGGATTCGGTCGTTCAAGCGATACGGAATCCCGATTGGACCACGGTAGAGCAGGATTTGCGTTGGTTGGAGCAACCTGGACATTTGGCGGTGACTTTAGCCGACTCTTGTTATCCACCGCAGTTAAAGGAAATCGCCGATCCGCCGCCACTATTATTTATTAGAGGAAATCCGGATATTTTGGCGCTTCCGCAAATCGCGATCGTAGGTAGTCGAAATCCTTCCAATTTAGGTGTCGACACCGCCGCCGAATTTGCTAAAGCCTTGGCAAGAGAAGGCTTTGTAATCACCAGCGGATTGGCTTTGGGTATCGATGCCGCCGGGCATAAAGGAGCCTTGCAAGTTCAAGGTTACACGATTGCGGTAGCGGGAACCGGCCTAGATCGAGTGTATCCGGCGCGTCATAGAGCATTGGCGACTGAAATTGTTAATCATGGTGCAATGATTTCAGAGTTTCCTCCCGGAACCGGTGCTAAAGCCGATCATTTTCCTAGACGAAACCGAATTATCAGCGGTTTGTGTGTCGGGCTTCTGGTAGTGGAGGCAGCCAAGCAAAGCGGTTCTTTGATTACTGCGCGTATGGCTTTGGAGCAGAACCGCGAAGTGTTCGCGATTCCGGGCTCGATTCATAATCCCTTGGCAAGAGGATGTAACGCTTTGATTCGGGAGGGGGCTAAACTGGTTGAAACCGCGCGCGATATCCTTGAAGAATTAAATCTTTATAATCATAAAGATGAAGATATTTTTACGGAATTGAGACAAACAACGCTTGACCTTGAGCAGCAAACATTATTGAATCTAATTATGTTCAGTCCCACTTCCGTTGATAGTTTAGTGGAAAATACCGGGCTGCCGGTCGAAGTCATTTCGTCGATGTTGCTGGTTTTGGAGCTTCAAGGATACGTAGAATCCGTTTCAGGTGGCTGTTATGCCCGAATTAAATAAACGCAGCATGACGACTTAAGTATAAGGAGTGCCGCCGTTTTTTGCCGACACCGGCTTTGAAAACGGAGGAATCGGATCGATTCCAAAAAGGAATCCTTCTCGCGGAGTGAAGGGTTCCGTATAGAAACTTTATTTAAAGAAGACCCGCTATGAAAGAAAATATTTTTGATGTAATTATGTATCTGTTTGAAAACTATATGGAAGATGAGATCGATATCCTGCCGGATAACGAGTTGATAAAAACAGAGCTGGAAGAAGCGGGATTCGATCAAGTCGAAGTGGTCAAGGCTTTTGATTGGCTCGAATCGCTTAGCCTGCAAGGACAGATTACGCCGACGGTGCCGACCGCATTTCGGATTTTTTCCAGTCAGGAACAAGAAAAACTGGATTTGGAATGCCGTAATTTTCTGATGTTCATTGAACACAGCGGCATTTTATCGCATGCCAACCGCGAAATCGTAATCGATCGCGCGATGGCCTTGGAAAATGAAGAAATTTCATTGGAAAAATTGAAATGGATCGTACTGATGGTGTTGCTCAGTCAGCCCGACGAAGAAATCGCATTCTCAAGAATGGAGGACATTGTCTATGATCTCATCCCGGCTTACTTACACTAATCGTATTTTCCTAACTGAATGAGTAATAATCTCGTTATTGTAGAATCGCCTGCAAAAGCCAAAACCATTGAAAAATATCTCGGCAAGGATTTTCACGTGCTGGCCTCTTACGGCCATGTTCGCGACCTGATCCCGAAAGAAGGCGCAGTCGATCCCGAGCATGACTTCGCGATGAAATATGAAATCATCGATCGGAATCAGCGCCATGTTCAAGCGATAACAAAGGCTGTCAAGCAAGCTCAAGCGCTTTATCTTGCAACCGACCCGGACAGGGAAGGTGAGGCGATCTCCTGGCATTTATACGAATTGCTCAAGGATAAAAAACTGCTCAAGGATAAGCCGGTTCATCGCGTCGTTTTTCATGAGATCACCAAAAAAGCGGTCACCGAGGCGATTGCGCATCCGTCCGAACTGTCGATCGATTTGATTAATGCGCAGCAGGCGCGTCGTGCCCTGGATTACTTGGTAGGCTTTAATCTGTCGCCGCTATTGTGGAAAAAAATCCGCAGGGGTTTATCGGCAGGACGCGTGCAGAGCCCTGCATTGCGTTTGATCGTCGAACGCGAACTGGAAATCGAGGCATTCAAGAGCCGGGAATACTGGTCGATCGACGCCGATCTGAGTGCGGATGCTCAAGCCTTTAAGGCCAAATTGACGCAGTTCGACGGTGAAAAAGTCGAGCAGTTTACTATCGACAATGAGCAGCGTGCGCTACAGATCAAGCAAACCTTGCTCGATGCTGCCGATGGTAAACTGCTGGTCGCGAAGGTCGAAAAAAAGCAGCGTAAACGTAATCCTGCGCCGCCGTTCATTACTTCGACGTTACAACAAGAAGCCGCGCGTAAACTCGGTTTTACGACTAAGCGCACGATGATGGTCGCGCAGCAGTTGTACGAAGGCATCGATATCGGTGGTGAGACGGTTGGTTTGATCACCTATATGCGTACCGATTCGGTTAATCTTGCTGCCGAAGCCATCGCCGAAATCCGCGAATTGATCGCCGAAAAATACGGCGCTAAAAATGTGCCGAAGAGCCCGCGCGAGTACAAGACTAAATCCAAAAACGCCCAAGAAGCGCACGAAGCGATACGTCCGACTTCGGCGAGACGTATTCCGGCCGATCTGCAAAAATTTTTGAGCCCCGAACAATTCAAGCTTTACGACTTGATTTGGAAACGTACGATCTCGAGCCAAATGATTCATGCGACGATTAATACCGTTGCAGTCGATCTGCATTGTGGCAATGAACGTAATGTATTTCGGGCAACCGGATCGGCGATCGCCGATCCGGGCTTCATGGCCGTGTACCTGGAAGGCAAGGACGACACTGCCGAAGGTGATGACAAAGAGAATTTTTTACCGTCACTCGAAGAAGGGCGCCCAGTACCGCTCAATGATATCATCGCCGGTCAGCATTTTACCGAACCGCCGCCGCGCTACAGCGAGGCCAGCTTGGTCAAGGCGCTCGAAGAATTCGGTATCGGTCGACCTTCTACTTATGCATCGATCATCTCGACATTGCAAAACCGCGATTATGTCACGTTGGAAAGCAAGCGCTTTTATCCGACCGATGTGGGTCGTATCGTCAATAAATTTTTGACCGAGCATTTCAATAAATACGTCGACTATGATTTCACCGCGAACCTAGAAGATGAGCTCGATGCGGTTTCGCGAGGTGAAAAAGACTGGATTCCATTGATGCGCTCTTTCTGGGAGCCTTTCAATACGCTGATTCATGAAAAAGAAGAAAGCGTACAGCGCAAGGATGTCACGCAAGAGGCGATTGATGAAAAATGTCCGGAATGCGGCAGTCCTTTGTCGATTAGGCTGGGACGGAATGGACGCTTTATCGGTTGCACCAATTATCCCGAATGTTCCTATACGCGCAACTTGAACGAAGACGCCAGTAAATCGTCCGAGCCGGAAGTCGTCGAAGGGCGCGTTTGTCCGAAGTGTGAGTCGCCGTTGGTAATTAAAACCGGACGTTACGGTAAATTTATTGGCTGCAGTGCTTACCCGAAATGCAAACACATCGAGCCGCTCGAAAAGCCGGTCGATACCGGCGTCGAGTGCCCGCAATGCAAAAAAGGCAATTTGCTTAAGCGTAAATCCAGAAACGGCAAGATTTTTTATTCCTGTTCAGAGTATCCGAAATGCAGTTATGCAATATGGAATGCCCCGGTTCAAGAAAATTGCCCGGAATGTAATTGGCCTATTTTGACACTAAAAACCACCAAGCGCCGGGGTACCGAAAAAGTGTGCCCGCAAAAGGAATGTAGTTATGCCACGCCTTATGAGGGCGATCCCGATGATGTTTTAGGGCCTAAAGGATAGTGCCGCAAAGCACTTTCCGATTACGGATTTGAGTTATACCCATATCATCATTGTAGGTCACCCCGGCGTCTCCTTAAACACTGCCGAAATTTGAAGTGTGAAAGGTATAACTCGTGATCATATTTTCTAAACCTTAATCAGTCCGGGTACTTTCATTACCCGAAGTGTTCAGAGTGTCCACATGATCATTAGGTATGTGGTATGTTTGACGAGAATGTTGGCAAACATACCACTGATCTTTTGATTATCAGCCGTTTTTTCAATCAAAAAGGAAGCAGCCCGAAGATTAAGACGAACGTGTCGAGTTCTTTTTCAACAGGCTTCTAGCCAAAATAATCAAATAAATACAATACGAAGATGAGCGAAATACCAAATTGTCCGCAGTGCAACTCTGAATATACTTATATCGATGGAAGCATGTACATTTGTCCGGAGTGCGGACATGAATGGTCGCAAGACTCGGAGGACAGTAGCGGAAACGAAGACCGGATAATCAAAGACGCCAATGGCAATATATTGCAAGATGGCGATACGATTTCGGTGATCAAGGACCTCAAGGTAAAAGGTTCGTCTCTTGTCGTTAAAGTCGGCACAAAGGTCAAAAATATCCGGTTGGTCGAAGGCGATCACGATATCGATTGTAAAATCGACGGTATCGGCGCGATGAAATTGAAATCGGAATTTGTAAAAAAGGTTTGATCGAGCTCATGAATCGAGGTTGGATTAGGATTTCGTGAAAATAACTTCCTGGAGCTATGCATTTTGTAGCGGGTTCGGTAACTCACTTGGCAGGATGCCGTAAACCCTGCACCTAAATTCCATAGTCCATTAGTTATGGTTAACTATCTTGGATAATGTAAGTGCTGGGTGGATTACGGCGTCCTTTGACGGACACTCCGGTGCCGAATTTTGGTATATTTATACAAACATCAAATTGACAACAATGATGAGATTGCCGTGGTTAATTTCTTTCCAAGGTAATGATCTTGATTGTATGTCTCATGTAACGACTAAAATCAATGCATCGTTTTAGTGCTTTAGCGTAAACGAAACTGGCCTGATTGTTCACGCAGCCTCATGATACTCGTCTAATTCATCTTTCACATCCCACTGCTAATAGTGAGTCTCGAGTTTATATTGTTGAAATTATTATTGATATTTTGATGTATCGATTAATTCTCAATCTAAATACAAAACCCAATCCCCTAATGGAAAGTTTTTTTCCTTTAACCTGGCAAGAAGCCCAATCAGCTTTATTGTTAAACCGAAAAAAATTTTTCATGTCCTTACAAAAAGAAAACCTTATGTTAAAGGCTCAATCCGTATACCTCTCTATTGGGATTGAATCGTATGAGCAACCGAACAGCGAACAAATATTTTGAATTTACCGAACCTATTGTTGCCTCATTTTATCTATTTCGCTATCAAGTATTAAGCATACACTCGACAAAAGTCAGTTTTTTCACCAATGCACTTCAAAAAACTATTATTTACTGCAATTTCCCTAATCTTATTATCTTGTAACTCGCCTCAAGAAGAATTGAAGGCCGATACTTATCAGGTTGTTTCTCCGCTAATCCAAGACATGAATTACAGCCATGAGTATGTCGCCGAGATTCATTCGGTTAAATATGTCGAGCTGAGAAGTCGACTGAAAGGTTATTTGCAAAAAATTCATGTCGACGAAGGAGAAGAAGTTCAAAAAGATCAATTACTGTTTACGTTGGATGCATCCGAGTTTGAAAAAGACCTAAAAAAAGCCATTGCCGCTCATAAAAATGCGATTGCCGATTTGAAAGCGGCAGAAGTTGAATTGAACAATGTAAAGCTGTTGGTTGAAAAGAACATTATTTCGAAAACCGAGCTCGATGTTGCCAAGGCCAAAATCGAAGCATTGAGAGCTGACGTGGAAGAGGCGTTGGCTAAAAAAAAAGAAGAAGCCCTCTACATCTCATTTTCAAAAATCAGAGCCCCTTTCTCCGGTACGATCAACCGTATTCCGAATAAAGTCGGCAGCCTTATCAACGAGAGCGACATGCTGACGTCGATCTCCGATAATACCGAGATTTTCGCCTACTTCAATCAATCCGAAATCGAATACTTGAACTATGTGATGCATGGTGAGGCTGAAATGAAAAGCGTCCGCCTTAAACTCGCCAATCATCAACTCTATGAACACATAGGTAAAATTGAAATGATCGAAAGCGAGCTCGATCCCGAAACCGGTAATATCGCATTTAGGGCAAGATTTCCAAATCCGGAAGGTCTATTGAGGCATGGCGCTAGTGGTAAGGTTGTCGTCGACAAACCGCTCGAACAGGCTTTGTTGATACCTCAAAAGTCGACTTTCGAAATTCAAGACAAATTATATGTTTTTGTAATCAACGCCGGAGGAGTTGCCGAGCAAAGAAATGTCGCCTTTCAAATGCGCCTGGATGATTTTTATGTCATCGAATCCGGTTTGTCCAAGGATGAAAAAATACTTTTCGAAGGCGTCGAAAATATCAGAGACGGCGCTAAAATCAACGCCGTTCTGGTCGATTTAAATACAGTCATGACCGCACGATAACCTTTAATTTGATCCTCCATAAACGCATATGACGAGCAAATTCATTCATCGCCCGGTACTGTCCATCGTAATATCGATTCTAATTACTTTGCTGGGTTTATTATCCTTGTTTCAACTACCTATTACTCAATATCCGGAGATCGCTCCGCCTGAAGTCAATGTAACGACAAAATTCGTTGGGGCCAATGCCGAAACTGTCGTCAAAGCAGTAGTTACACCTCTGGAGAGGGCAATCAACGGCGTACCCGGAATGTCCTACATGTCCTCGGTATCCGGAAACGATGGCACCAGTGTGATTCAAATCATTTTCAAAGCAGGTACGGATCCGGAAGTCGCTTCAGTCAACGTGCAAAATCGAGTGGCCGCCGTTCTTGATGAGTTGCCCGAAGAAGCCATTAAGTCGGGTGTCATCGTGGAAAAGGTTCAAAACAGTATGCTTTTGTATATCAACATACTGAGTTCCGATCCTTTATTAGACGAAAAATTTCTCTATAACTTTACCGATATCAATGTCTTGAAAGAGCTCAAGCGCATCGATGGCGTCGGTTTCGCCGAAATTTTGGGCTCCAGAGAATACGCCATGCGAGTCTGGTTGAAACCGGACAAGATGTTGATGTACAACATTTCGGCAAATGAGATTGTTGAAAAACTGAAAACGCAAAACGTAGAAGCGGCGCCCGGAAAAGTCGGCGAAAGCTCGGGCAAAAAGGCACAAACGCTCCAATACGTTCTTAAATATACGGGTAAATTCAATACCAAGGAAGCGTATGAAAACATCGTTCTGAGAAGTCGAGAAGACGGAGAAATATTGCGGGTCAAAGACGTTGCCGTCGTTGAATTCGATTCATTGGACTATGACGTGTTATCCAAAGAAAACGGACAACCTTCCGCTGCGATTATTTTGAAACAGCGCCCCGGTAGCAATGCCAATGATGTTATCAAAGACATCAAAGAGACTATGGCTCGCATCAAATCGAATTCGTTTCCTCCTGGCATGGACTACACACTCAGTTACGATGTTTCCGAGTTTTTAGATGCCTCAATTCATGAAGTCGTCAAAACCCTATTTGAGGCATTTGTACTCGTCGCTCTCGTGGTATTCATCTTTCTACAGGATTTTCGCTCGACACTGATACCGATTCTCGCCGTGCCGGTTTCTTTGATCGGAACGTTTTTCTTCATGCAATTGATTGGATTCTCTCTCAATCTAATCACTTTATTTGCCTTGGTCCTAGCTATCGGTATCGTCGTCGACAATGCGATCGTCGTGATCGAAGCCGTGCATGCCAAAATGGAGCGCTCAGGAATTGGTCCACGCAGAGCGACCGATCAAGCGATGCGCGAAATCAGCGGCGCAATTATCGCGATCACGCTTGTCATGTCGGCGGTTTTTTTACCTGTCGCCTTTATGGAAGGGCCAACCGGTATTTTTTACCGGCAATTTTCGCTAACGATGGCTATTTCGATCGTACTCTCGGGCATAACCGCATTAACTTTGACACCGGCATTATGCGGCTTGTTTCTAAAAAACACTCATCACGCAAAACGGCATCATCAATCAAGGTTGCAAAAATTATTTGCTGGTTTTAATAACCGATATAACAAGCTATCGGATAAATACAAAAAACTGATCAGCCTGATTGCGAACAGAAGCCTTGTCACTTTTTCCGTATTATTGGCATTTTCGTTTGGGGCGGGTTTGCTTGGCACTTATGTACCCTCTGGTTTTATCCCAGAAGAAGACCAAGGCACTATTTACGCCAACATCACAGCCCCGGCTGGCGCAACGCTTGAACGCACCGAAAAAGCGGTAGATGAAGTCCAGCGTATTGCATCGGAATTAGATGGGGTGAGTTCCGTATCCAGCCTTGCCGGCTTCAGCTTGCTATCGGAAGGTACTGGCGCCGTCTATGGCATGAATCTGATCAGCTTGAAAAATTGGGAGGAAAGATCGACATCCGATAAGAAAATCATTGGACTATTGGAACAAAAAACCAAGCATATCAAAGACGCCAATATTGAATTTTTTACGCCTCCGCCCGTGCCCGGCTACGGAAATGCTAGTGGTTTTGAAATGAGACTATTGGACAAAACAGGCTCTGACGACCTCGCGCAATTACAAAATGTGGCCAATGTCTTCCTCGATGAACTCAACGCTCGCCCTGAAATAACGAATGCATTCACGACGTTGAATGTAAGCTTTCCGCAATTTTTGTTACGGATCGACACGGATAAAGCCGCTCAAAAAGGCATTACAACCGAGAACGCAATGAGCACGCTTCAGACCGTCATTGGTAGTGAATACGCGACCAATTTTATTCGTTTCGGGCAAATGTACAAAGTCATGGTTCAAGCGCTTCCCGAATATAGAGCGCAGCCGGAAGACTTGTTGAAGCTCTACATTAAAAGCGATTCCGGAAAAATGGTCCCTTTTTCCTCTTTTCTGAGCATAGAAAAGGTTTATGGGCCCGAGCAAGTCACACGCTATAACATGTACCCGTCAGCAATGATCAATGGACAACCGGCACCTGGTTACAGTAGCGGTGATGCTATTACCGCAATCAAAGAAGTCGCTGCACAAAGCCTTCCCAAAGGCTATGGTTATGACTGGGCCGGCTCTTCCAAGGATCAGGCTGAAGCAGGCAATCAAGCCATTTATATTTTTCTCGTATGCTTGATTTTCGTCTACTTATTATTGGCAGCACAATACGAAAGCTTCTTACTGCCACTGGCAGTCATCCTGAGCTTGCCGATTGGCGTCTTCGGCGCTTTATTTTTCCTGATGATCATGGGGCTTGAAAACAATATCTACGCTCAAATCGCGATGATAATGTTAATCGGTATTCTAGGCAAGAATGCGATTTTGATCATCGAATTCGCCACGATCAAACATCGCCTTGGAAAAACACCTTTCGAAGCCGCGATCGAAGGCGCGGCTCTGCGCCTGCGGCCCATTTTGATGACTTCGTTTGCTTTTGTCGCCGGACTCATTCCATTGATGTTCGCATCGGGTACCGGTGAAATCGGAAATAATACTATAGGTTCGGCGGCCGCGGGTGGCATGATTTTTGGCACAATATTCGGTGTCATAGTCATTCCCGGTTTGTATGTATTTTTTGCACGCATCGCCGACAAATTGCGCGGTAATAGGAAAGAAGAAATCGCTTATACTGAGACCCTGTAACACAATGAATAACAAAGTATTTAATATCATTGCAGCAATCTGCGTGGGCGCTGGCATAGGTGGTTGCGGAGCGCTCAATACCGACTTATCGATAGCCGAAAATCCGATTCCTGAAACTTTTGACAACCATGTCGACCAAACCTCGATTGCCGAAATCGATTGGCGCGACTATTTTTCGGACCCTCAACTGCTGGAGTTGGTCGATACCGCAATTCGGAACAACTTTGACTTGCAGATCGCTCTGCAACGCATTGAAACCAATCGCGCCAGTGTGAAACTGGCCAACGGCGCGCTGCTGCCGCAAGTCGGCCTGGATATCGGCGGAGGGGTCCGCAAGTTCGGGCTTTATACGATGGACGGCGCGGGGAACGCCAGCACCGAAATCACGCCAGGTCAAACCGTCCCGGAAAATTTGCCGGATATGTATTTGGGCTTGATGGCATCATGGGAAATCGATGTCTGGGGCAAATTGCGTATTCTGATTAATTTGAACACTGATTCTGGACGAACGTGAACACCTAAAACCTAACGCATCGGTGGACGTGAATTTTTACGCCAAGTGTTCAACTTGAGTCAAGGAATTCATTTTTTTTCGCATCGATTCTCCT
>JAHJSQ010000164.1 GCA_018830325.1 Gammaproteobacteria bacterium | reverse complement strand
GTTCATCTGGAAAGACGAGTTTCCGGATGAACACTAAAGAGACGGCTGATGGCCAAAAAATGGCGAGCGAATGCAACAAATCCTCTTTTCCAGATAATCCTTTTGAAAATCTGTTTGACAGGGAATCCATGTTTCGCTAGTGTGTTCATCGGTTGAACATATTGCTGTTCACCCAAAGGGCGGTAGCATGTCTTTTTACCCTGTAGCGTGTTGAAATCAAAAAAATGTACCCCCTATCTCGCTTCTTGTTTTCTCTTATTCGGATTTTGCCAGATGGATGACGCGATTCGTTACCGATTGCTGAAGCTTTTGGATGAGCAATCCCATTTGACCCAGCGTGAGTTGGCAATGGCTATGGGGGTTTCTCTTGGTAAGATCAATTATTGCCTGCGAGCTTTGATTGATGTCGGGGTAGTCAAGGCAAATAACTTCAGAAATTCTTCTAATAAATCAGCATGCCTGTATGCCCTCACTCCACATGGCATTGAGGAAAAAGCAAGGGTAACGCATCGATTCCTGTTATCTAAGTTGGCGGAGTATGAAGCTATTAGAAAGGAAATTGAAGAACTCCAAAATGAAATGAAAGAAGAGAAGAGGTTTGCCTCATAAGTTGGCCTTTACGCGACGAGGGAGCAAGCCATGGCTCCCGCATCTTCTTTGATAAGGAGACAGGATTGGATATACCGAACACATGTAACAACAAGGTCGCTGTGATTGGTGCCGGGTATTGGGGCAAGAATTTGGTCCGCAATTTCGACGGCCTTGGGGCATTGGGGCGTGTTGTTGATCCAAATCCAGGAATTCAGGAACGCTTGGTCGAAGATTATCCGGGAGTCAAAATTTCCGGCTCTTATGCCGATGCCTTGAACGATTCGGATATCCAGGGGGTTGCAATTGCCACGCCGGCGGAAACTCACGGCTCTCTTGTAAGAGAAGCCATACTGTCCGGCAAGGACGTCTATGTCGAAAAACCCCTTTGTCTTTCCGAAAATGAGGGCAGAGAGTTGATCGAATTGGCCGCAGAGGAAAAAAAACTCCTTATGGTCGGCCATCTTCTTTGGTATCATCCTGTGTTGATAAAGCTCAAGGAGCTGATTCAGCAGGGGGAACTCGGTCGCCTTCGTTATATTTATTCCAACCGTCTCAATATGGGCAAGTTACGACGGGAGGAAAACGTACTTTGGTCCTTTGCTCCGCATGATGTTTCTGTCATTCTCGGTCTCCTCGGAGAAATGCCTGAGTCGGTTCAGGCACAGGGTGGAAATTATTTGCATCAGCGCATTGCCGACGTCACTGTTTCCCTGCTTTCTTTCGCCAGCGGGATCAAGGCCCATATTTTTGTTTCGTGGCTTCATCCGTTCAAGGAACAGAAGTTGGTGGTAGTCGGGGAGAAAAAGATGGCGGTCTTTGACGATACAGCACCATGGCCGGACAAATTGATTCTTTTTCCGCACCAAGTGGAATGGCGGGATAGTGTGCCCTTGGCGGTCAAAGGAGAAGGTGAAAAGATTGCTGTCGCGGAGGTGGAACCACTCCGGGCCGAGTGTGCCCATTTCCTCGCATGCATGGAGAGTCGTCAAATACCACGCACTGATGGTGCTGAGGGATTGCGGGTGCTTCAAGTGCTCAATAGTTGTCAAAAGGCACTCGAAACAGGTGAGGTGCAAGCTATTCAGCCATTTGACCGCGAACGCTCATTTTTTGCGCATCCCTCAGCGTATATTGACAGTGATACGCGGATCGGCCACGGTACGAAGATTTGGCATTTTTCCCATGTGTTACGAGATTCGGTGATCGGTGAGGATTGTAACATCGGTCAAAACGTGGTGATTGGGCCACGGGCCCGGATCGGCAACGGTTGTAAAGTTCAGAATAATATTTCATTGTATGAGGGAGTGATCTTGGAAGACAGTGTCTTCTGTGGTCCTTCGGTCGTTTTCACCAATGTTTATAACCCGCGAGCGACAGTGCGTAAGATGGATCAGCTCCGTTCCACCCTGGTGAGACGTGGTGCTACACTGGGAGCTAACAGCACCATTGTTTGCGGTGTTACAGTCGGTGAATATGCCTTT
>JAHJSQ010000053.1 GCA_018830325.1 Gammaproteobacteria bacterium | reverse complement strand
GGGATTATCGACCTCTGGGGACGCAGAGCGTCCCGGGATGCATTCCCACGCAGAGCGTAGGAACGATAAAAAATCAATAAATCTATCAATTTTTAGCCATAGCAAATTGTTTTATTTGGCTATTTCGTGGGGATACCTCAGAACCTGACCCCTTTTAGACCGACCCCTTTTAGACCCCCCTGTAATAATTAAGCGAAGCAATTTTACATTCACAAAAAAGAACAAATCCATTAATTACATATATTGGATGAGTTAATGGCTGATTGCTAGAATGGCATGTATTGATCATTTTGAGGGCTCGTCATGAATGCCACCATCCGCAATGCGAACGGTTATGATAGACAATCCGGCGTTTCATCCACTCACCCCCCTAAGTGACGGAGGCCAGCCATGACTGCCTGGATTGGCCAACGCAGCCCTTGTCTCACCTGCCCGACTATTTTTCGCTGGTTTAATTGCCGAGGCAAAAATACCCGCAAAAACGCAGGCCATAGCCTACATTGGTCTGTGCTTAATCTTTGGAATGTCTACCGCCAACCCATGGCTTTTTATCCAGCGCCTGACTTGCCTTATTGGAGGGGGATTCGCACCCACTGGAATACACGTCCTTGCCTAGCCGCACTGATCCCCAATTATTGCTTGAAAAGCTCAGAACCATTAGTGAATAAGCCAGTCAAATGGATCAGCCCGATTCTCGCCTAACTTTTTTGAGGAGGTATTAAGTGCACTCAGCACGGCATTGCACAGCATCATTGCCTTGCGCAGTATGTGGAAACAATCAGATAAAAATCATCGCCAAAAAAGACAGAAATGGTCAGCCGCTTATTAATGTCATGTGCATAAACTGCGGTTTGGTATGGGTCGATCCTCAGCCGACTATTGAATGTACTGAAAAGTTTTATGCTTCTGAGTACCGAAAACAGTACAAAAAGGCTTTTCAACCAAAACACAAGCACTGTTATCGTGAAACGCTGAGAGCCATAGACAGAAGCACTCGGTTTCTATCTGTATACAGAGATGGTATGCGAGTGCTCGATGTAGGCGCAGGTGCAGGTTTTTTTGCTTATGTCTTACAAAGGATAGGCATCTTAATTGATGGAATTGAGCCTAACGAAGAGTATGCAAACTATGCGCGATCCAATCTTCAATTGAACACTATAATAACAGGGTTTCTTCGAGATTTAACAACTGAAAACCAATATGACCTTATAACCATTAATCATGTGTTCGAACATATGCCCAATCCTCGCGAAGCAATGGTGCAAATGCACAAACTACTTAAAAAAGGCGGGCATGTGCTTATGGAGATACCTAATATCGAGGCGATATATCATGCTCCGAATAAAATATTTCATGTCGGTCATCTTTACTGGTACAACCCTAATACAATTCGAGCTTTGGCGCTTCAACTCGGCTTTCTTATTGATGATATACAAATTATAAATGGCACCAAGCACATCAATATAGTGCTAACAAAATGCGACGAATCAACAGTAACAGAAGTAGAAGTTAATTCATTGGTTGCGGGCAATGCTGAAATTATCTCAGCGGTGCTTCAACAGCACACTATGCAAAGACATTTCTTTACACCTACCCCTTATGTGAGATTTTTGAGAAAAAGTCATCAGTACTACAAAGAACAGATCTATATCAAAAAGTTTAACAACGGCAAAGACATCTGCGACTCCGTATGCAATAAATTGTTGTCAATTCAAAAGCCGAATTAACCGGGGGTCAGGGTAAAGTTAATCTCAGCTTACTCTGACCTCGAATTACCGTTACTATCACGCTAATAATGCGGCAAGATCAACACGGAATTAAGTTTGAGTAGTTTTGGCATTTTATTAATGCAAACAAACTTAGCGGATAAAACTGGAATTGCTCTGCCATATACCCGAGGCTCATTAAAAGAAACCAATTTCTCAGTTGCTGCACATTGCAGAATTGACTCAATGTCAGGGAGTGAAAAAGGGGTCAGGTTTAATTAATAATTAAACCTGACCCCTTTTTAGTTCGACCAGGACCTGAGCAAATCAAAACGTTCGCGGAGACAGGCTCGATGATTATCAAGCCTTACATTTGACATTCGCCTTTCCTTTTCCCCTTTGTACCTGAACAGGAAGCAAAGGAAATTTACATTTGATGAGGAGTATATCGGCATTTTCTTGGGGATGATAAAGTTTTAGAATTCTTGGATTCAACCAGGTATGCTATTTCAAACCAATGGGGCAAAAGAAATATTGAAAAATTTATTGATCAAACCAAGAAGCCGGGTTATTTAATAGAAGAAACAAGCTAACAATCACATGCAGTTGGATAGTAAAAAGTGCCACTCATTTTTCGCTCTGCTTTTTACCGCCAGTGATGTGAGGCATGAGGCATTGGGCTTCATCTAAGCCTGCACGTCGATGTCATATAGCCAAGTTGGAGATTATCAAGTATGTCATATCGTTTGAGAACCGGCGAATCGGTTCAGGACGGTATCCGCCGCGTCATATCCGAACAGATCGAAAAATCGCTCGGCGAAGTGGCAGATACGAACCTGGATCGGGCTGATACGATTCATCAAGTGCGCAAGCGCTGTAAGAAGATACGCGCGGCGTTGCGACTTATTCGGGGCGCTCTCGGCGAGGCTTACTCCAAGGAGAACGCTTGGTACCGCGATGTTGCCCGCCGTATCTCGGATGTACGCGACACGGAGGCAATGATTGAAACCTGCGGCGCGCTCGCTGAGCATTTCGATGCCCAAGTTGATAGAGAGATCATACGGCCTATCCGCCTGCGGCTGGAGACGCGTAAGAACACGCTGATGGAGGATACGGGCCGGATCGATAAGCTTCTGCAAGATTTTGAGTCCGCTATGGTGGTAGGTCACAAGCGTGTGGCAACTTTGAGTATCGAAAGCGATGGCTATGGGGCAGCACTCGAGGGTATGCGTAGAACGTACTCCCGGGCATGCGCTGCCATGGATGCAGCCTGCGACAATCCTACACCTGATACTTTTCACGAGTGGCGCAAGCGAGTGAAGTACCACTGGTATCACATGCGCCTCCTTCGTGACACCTGGCCTACCGTCGTGCGAGCACGGCGGGATGAGGCGGAGAAGCTCGGTGAATTGCTAGGCAATCACCATGATCTTTGTGTTTTACGTGCATGGGTCCTGAATGATCCGGCATCCTCTGCAAAGGAAGAAGTTCTTACGAGCTTCATCAAGCTTGTCGAGGAGAGGACCGCGCAGATCGAGCGCGAAAGTAAGCCGCTGGGGCGTAGGTTGTTTGCGGAGAAACCAAAGCACCTGGCTCGCCGTTTCGCCATCTACTTCAGTGTTTGGTCCGAGGAAGACTGATTTCACATGCGCCAAAAAAGCAAAAAAGTAAGCAAAAAAGGGGGCGTCCCGATATCTCACATCCTTGTGCCCTTATGCGCTACTTATCGGATGTCGATCGTACCGGTTGTCGCCACCGAATCCCTGCCGATCGCTTGCGTGTTGGTCAGCGTGTTTTTCGAGGCGTTGATCAGAGTCGATTTCTCGACTTTCGAGCCGACTATGCTGATAGAGCCTGTATGAGCGGCGCTGTTGCGGCCGATTGCCTGAGTGTTGGTCAACGTGTTTTTGGAAGCGTTGATTATCGTGGATTTTTCGATTTTCGAGCCTTCGGCCATGGCTGTGCCGCTAACGACTGTCATCAAAACTACTGCTGCGAAAGATACTGTTTTCATGGTGGTTTCCCCTTGGTTTTTGTTGGTGGTTTTCGTTCAAGCGGTTCGTTGAACTTGGGTACAGTATCCCGATTTTCGGAGAAAAAGGTGGTGATCGAATAACGTCGATTGTGTGATTTATGCACCGACCGGCGATTCGAACCGACATCGTTCGTTGAATACGCAACTCGTCCGCTCCAGAATTGCGCTGTCTTTCCTATCTCACAACATGCGGGAATAGGCCTTCCCTGGCCGCACGGCGCAGGCATTCATGCCCAGCGCCTCCCGAAGCTCGTCTCGCAATTCAAGCATTGACCTAATTCGAAACGCCGGCACTGCCTGCCCGTCCTACATTCCATGACTCACCCTTGATCATCGTGAGTGACCCGTAGCCATTAATTTTTAAATGGCGTAACTTTATGCGTAGAATGAATTTCGTTGATTTTCCATATCCATCCCGCTTAAGGCATAGGTATCTACACAAGTACTTGTCCCTTTTTCCTTGCGGGAGAAGGCTGGGATGAGGGGAATATAAGTGGTTGTTTTTACTCTCACCACCGCAACCCTCTCCAACAGGCGAGGGTGCTAAGACAGATTGTAACTCATTGTATTTATGATATAAAAACTTGTGTAGATACTTATGCGCTTAAGGAGGGGTTTATGAAAAGACAGTATCTTGTTTACTCTTTATTCATCGGTTTATTAGGATGTGAACCGCCCACCCAACCCGTAAATCCTTCAACAAAAATAGCGGCCAATTCCTGCGATGCTGATGAAGTATGTGAAGTCGCCAAAACTGTTTCCACCAGAAAAGGAAGCACCAGCGCACTGATATTAACTTCAGACGCTAATTCAGTCATCGTCGAAGGCAATTTAACCACCACAAAATTAAGGAACATGTACGAAATAATTTGAACATTTCATGCCGGGATTCCGCTTTGCTTCATCCAAGCCTACTTTGTCAAAACAATGGAGTAGGCCGGGGTGAGGCACGAACCCCAGCATGATACAAAAACGGATTGGTCAATTGACTCACTTGTTTCGTACTCGTTCCTAAGTATTGTGCATGGAATAAATCAGGGAATTGTAGGTGCGAATTCATTCGCACTGTGCGGATAAATCCGCACCTACACCGGAAATTCATCCGCGCACTTGAGGAAGTTATTTTATGCGCGTTCCTAAGCGGCGGCGAGGGCAACGCTTATGCTTGTATAGATAGCCATGGCAGCTTATTTAGAAGCGATACGCCCTGTAAATGAAATGATTGAGAATATGGATACCGGGAGGAAGAGGTCGGGTTGAATTATTAATTAAACCCGACCCTTTTTTACTTTTTTAGTTTTGTAAATACCTAGCCATCCGGGTATCCTGTCCATTCGAATTGAACCTCATATTTGAACAACAGGGCTACATGTCAAATGCAAGGTCTGCCCCCGATCTTCCTTTTGAATTTTTTTAAACATTTGGTTAACAAGATTCACGATAGATCACCTAGTTCTTGCTCGATCTGTTCGATACTGGGCAAACTGGTTTTCAGTTCCGTCGGTAAGGCTTCGACCAATTGGTACTCGGCCACGCCGATGGGTTTGTTGGTGTCGCGTAAAGCGTATTCGGCCACTATCCGGTTCTGCGTCTTGCACAGCAACAGGCCGATGGTTGGCTGGTCGTGCTCGGATTTGAGTTGCGCGTCTACCGCCGTCAGATAAAAACTCAATTGCCCGGCGTGTTCGGGTTTGAATGCACCGGTTTTGAGTTCCACCACCACGTAACAGCGCAATTTGAGGTGATAAAACAGCAGGTCGATGAAAAAATCGTCGCCGCCCACTTCCAGATGGTATTGCCGGCCGACGAAAGCAAAACCGGCGCCGAGTTCGATCAAAAAGCGGGTGATGTGCTGAACCAACGCGTTTTCGATTTCCCGCTCGTCGGCTTCTTGGCCTATGCCGAGAAAATCGAACAAATAAGGGTCTTTCAAGGATTCGCGGGCCAAATCCGAATGGGGCTTTGGCAAATTGGCCTCGAAATTGGTAACCGCGTTACCTTCCCGTTCCAGCAAGCGGGTTTCGATGTGGATGTTCAACACATTACGCGACCAACCATATTCGATAGCCCGTTCGGCATAGCGTTTGCGGCTATCCACATCTTTCAATTTGCTGAGCAACACCAAGTTGTGCCCCCAAGGCAATCGTCCAACAAGCTGTTGGACAATTTCGGTATCCGGCCAGGCTTCCGCGAAAGCGCGCATATACATCAAATTGGCGCGCGAAAAACCTTTCATGTCCGGAAACGCGGTACGCAAATCGTGCGAAAGCCGTTCGATTACCTTCGCGCCCCAACCTTGTTGTGCTTGCCGCTCCAGTATGTCTTGTCCGATTTGCCAATACAGCAAGACCAATTCGCGATTGACAGATAAGGCCGCGCGTTGCTGGGCGGACTGGATACGGGTTTTTAGGTCGGTTAGCCAGTCGGCGTAGCCGGTGGGTGCGTCGATAAGCGATACCGGTTTGATTTGATCGCTCATAACAACTCCTGAATGATTTGCGCCAAATGGCAATCTTTCTGATATTGCAATGCTGCAGCCAGACGAATCGAGCGTTCTTCTTTACTTATATTTTTTCTGGCCCAGATAATCGAATCATCGAGCAACTCATCAATCTCAGCTTCGACGGGTGCTTGTCCGCGAAACCTATCCTGAAATGCTTTGGAAACGAATACTGATACGCCTCTACCATCCATTTTTTCATTCACGTCGTTTGACCAACGTGCTTCGAGATCGAGAGTTTCGACTAATGTTTGAGCGCGTTCCGGCACCGCTGCATCACGAATTTCGATAGAAACCCGCATGGGATGGTCTGGCGACTGCTTGGCGGCAACGGAAATTAACGAAGCGCCACTAAGTAAAGAAGGGTGATAGGTTCCGCGAATACCAGCCTCGTCGGCGTTACCCATTGGGGTTTTATTCAACTTCCAGGTTTCATTACACCCCTTGCAGGAAGCAAACAAATTGGCGGGATGAATGGCCAAATGCGGCCATTTGGATTTTGGAAAAAAGTGTTCGCAATCGTTGGCATCAGCCTTGCTGCCGATTTCGCCTAAAGGACCGTCGCAGTAACCACAAATTCCAAGACTTTGAGGACGGTATGCCTGCATGATTTTGGAACGCGTCATGTTGCAACCCGTTAACCCAAAAACAACTTTGGCAAAGCCTTTTTCCGAAGCTAGCCAATCGTAAAACGGTTCGGCAACGGCTTTAACCGGCTCCAACCAATCCGTAAAGCCACATGGAAATTTCAGCTCAAATCCCGGTTCGTGCCATTTTTGATGAAATACCGCATCATGCTCGATGGCGTTGGCGACTTGATTAGCTTCTATTGGTTCTGATCGAGCTTTGTTTGCCAAGACATCGAGCGCCTGGCCAAATTGAGTGCGCTTATCTGGTTTACCCAAACGACGAGTCCCAAACCAACCCAGCAGTTTGGAATTTTTGCCGAATAAGGTTTCTATGTCTTCCTTGGTCACCTGACCAGCTGGCGGCGTACACAACAGCCAACACAGTAATTTCAGCTTGACTTGATAAACCTTGTTCAAGTCCTCGAACTCGGAATTCGGCAGCTCACGCTTGTGTAACATGGCCTTCCTCATTCCATAAGCGCCGCCATGCGCGTTTCAATTCGACCTGAAAATAGCCGGGGCCGGTTTGCCGGATGAAGGCTTCCAAGACCGCTTTCATCGTCAACGGACGCTCGGCGCCGAAATGCACGGTAAAATGTTCGATGCTATCGAGCGCCTCTCTGACGTTGGTTTTAGTCATTGAGGGTTCGGTTACGGCGACGATCGAACAGAGCTGATCGACAATATCGTTGCTAAGCGCCGGATTTTCGCTCGCCCAACAAGGCTCGATCCGATCCGTCAGCGTAGCAGCCGCAATCAATACTTCCAAGATACGACTCGCACGCCGGCCCACGGTATCGGGCGCGCCGAAAATATCCCGCAATGGATGGTCGCCGGTTGCGCCGAAAGTATGAATATCTCTGTCCAATACGCGGACAACTGAATGCGGCAAAATCTCGGAATTTTCGTCAGTTGTCCGCTCCAAAACCACCAATTCGTCTTTCAAGGCATCGGTCAACACCAGGGCGGCATGGGTGGCAATCACAACCTCGCACGAGGTTTTGCCTAAAGCCGTATCCACCACGGAAACAACATCACGCTTCCAAAGGTCATTAAAGTGCGTCTCGGGCTCGTCCAATAGTAACAGTGAGTCCTGCTGATCTTCCAGCAGATGAAACAAGGCCATCCGGCCCAAGACCATCTGCTCGCCGTCGGAAAGTTCTTCGTAACGCAATACCCCGACATCGTTTTCAACGGCGTCGCGATCAGCTGATTCGTCAGGCTTGGTGTAACGGCGCAACCGTAATTCAACGTCGTCGAACAAGCCGGCCTGATGCAAATCCACTAATTTGGTAAACAACTCGAAAGCGGTGGCCTCGTGGCCGCCCAATAATGCCCAAAGGGATTCGCCTTGGGTGCCGCTGATTTGCAAATTGTCGTTAGCTGATAAGGTTTCGCTATAACTGCTGAAATCGCCTTTCAGATCGAAATACAGCGTTCGCCTGGCTTCGGTCGGATGCGGTTCCGCAATCACTTCACCTGCACAAATCAGCCAATCGTGGGCCGTGCCCAATAAACGATTGCGGCGCCATGCTTCAGTTTGCAAGCGGCAACGGAAAGCCACCGAAACCAGATAATGCCAACCGCCGCGTTGCAACATTTCTTGTAAAGGTGACAATTGCCTCTCTCTTCTAAACGCTTTGGCTAATTTGATTTCCAATTCAGCTAATCTGTCGTGTGTATCCAGGTAGGCTTGCGGCAGCGCTATCGCCAATAAAGCGCATTTCAACAATGCGGGATTCAGCAATATCGGGCGACGAAAACCCATAATTGAAGAGGAACTTTCGGGAAACCAATCTTCGACATTACTGGTTTCCGATTGGCCGCTCTGTTGGTTTTGGCTTGCCAGTTCCTGAGACATATTCCAGCCCGCCGGACGTTCGACTTCTAATGTCTCTTCGTCGGTCGAGAAAGATTCTTCGCCGTCTTTGCTATCGGCGCTACGATTCCATAAGGTCTGCCAAGGCTGAATAGCACCCGTGGTATAAGCCAAAACCGCGTTTGGTAGAGCCATCAGTGGCGGCGTGGTTGCGCGGCTGGGCCATTCACCGGGTGCTATCAAAGGAGAAAAACCCGGTGGCATCGGATTGTCTTTTGATTTCAGAAAGCCAAATGACACATCAAAAACTTCGATGGGATTACTATCGTCAAAAGCAAAGCGCTCATGCATCCACAAACTCGATTCTGTGCGTTTACCCGGACAATGCAGCAACAAGGTCCGGTGATTGGCCGAACCTTTTTGACCCAATTCGTAAACCAAACTGACCGGAAACGGCGGCACGCGCTGTTCCGACAACGCTAAAAACACTTCGGCGATAGCGCGCAGCAAATTGGATTTACCGCTACCGTTGACGCCGACTACAAAGCGAATCGAGCAATCGCGTTGCAGCGGCGAGCCGCTGGCGAATAGCACTTTGATGTCTTTGATCGGCGGATAATCTTGTAGATGCAAATAACGTAGCTTCATAAAACCCGCCTCATTCCTCTAAATTGCCTGACGATGGCTCGTTGCCGTTTATCACGCTCTTCAACATCGCCGCGTCGCGTAAGCGGGTATTTTCGTCGTCGCGTAACGGACGGAATGCGGTCAAATATTCGGTTTGCTGGGTAGCGGCATTCCGGCGCGGTACGCTGACTTTAGCGATCAAGCCCAAGGCTGCCAATTGTTCCAGGGTGCGGCGGATGCGATTGGGGGAGGCGTTGAAGTGTTCGATCGGCCAAGTGCTTTGCGGGTTGGTGCAGAAGTCGTTAAACGCTTCGGGATCGTCGACGATGACCAATTTACGCCATTCGTGCTGGAGCATGGTCCAGACCGCATGCTGCAATTCACTAAGCTCGTTGATCAACCAGCGACGTGCGGGACGGTCAGAATTTTCTTGAGCTGGAACGGGCTTGGAATAACCCGCCGATGGTGCCGCTTTGATTCCGCGTTCATCAAGGAAAGCATCTCTTTTTAGAGCTGCGGCTTCGATTCTTGCCTTGTTTTGTTCGCGCCATTGCGCAGTAAGATCACCCAGCAATGCCTGTTGAGTAACAACGGCTTGCAACTCGCTAAATGCTGTTAAGTTACTTAACATTTGCTCTCGGAGCTTTTCTATCTGCCTGACGAACTCGGCAAATTTTTCTTGCAATGGTAATGGGGGTAAAGGAACGGTGATTCGGCCCAAGTCTGTCGGGCTTACATTCGCCATGCTGACCGCTTGTTTCGCTGAATTCAAAAGGCGGTATTTGCCGTAAGCACTGTTGAGCGTAGCCCAAAGAAATTCGGGTAGCATGCCTTCCTTCAAACGAAAGCGCACAAGATAGGAAGCATAACTAAATGCCCCGGCTGTCTGCCGCCAGATCGCGCATTTACCGACCAACTCTTTTGAATTGGTGCGATTGAATAACAGATCGCCGTCCTGCAATGCCGTTGCTTTGATGTCTTTTTTGGAGAGATTGGCATATTTCAAGTCCGTTAAATCCAGCCAGCCGCTGGTTGTAATACTGTTCATACGTAGCACAGCATGAGAACCAGTTCCTTCCATGGCTTCGGATACGCCATATTGCGAGTCGGCAACATATTCGCTTATTCGGACGACATCAACCAAACCAGCCTTGGTATACCACTCACTGAAATATTCCCAATAAGCAGTTCCAACCAACTGATCGATTTGGTCTTTGATAGTTTGCTTGGCCTTTGCAACGGCATCCGCTTGTCGTAGTACGTCGACGATACGTTGTTGTTCTAGAATTGTTGGTAGAGCAAGTTTGAAGGAGATAAGTACGTCGCTCTCAATTCCTGCTTGACTAACCCAACGTTTAGCCCTTGTTTTTGAGAATCCAGCAGACCAAAGTAAGTGTAAGTAACTAGCTAGATATTCAGGATGGACTACGTCATTATTAACACGTAATCGCGTCATGTGATTGGAGAATACATATTCGCCTTGCTGATCAAATACAGCCGTTTTCCCGACCCATTCTTCGCTATTAGTATTGTTGAAAACGACATCTCCTACATTGAGCAGATATTTCGCCATTTCTTTAGTACCGGCTGTGACATGTTTAATGCCATCTAAGCTAATTTTTCCATCTGGCGTGACATTATGGGTTCGTATTTGAGGTGTTGTGCCCTCATCTTCATCGCCGGGTTTTTGAGCAAAACCGGGTTGTAAGTCGACAATTAATTTTCCAACTGTGGTTTGGATCCAGCTACTTGGCAATTTCATTGGTTACCTTCAACCATAGCCAGCAATTTGTCCAAATCACCCATAATCTTCTGCTCGGTCTTCCGAAGCTCGCCGATCAAATCGACGACATTCTTATCGCTCTTGAGCTGGCTAAAATCGAAGGGTTTGTATTGTCCGGCCGACAGGTTCCAGTCGCGGGCTTCTATGCAATCCGGATCGAGCAAGTCGTCTTTCAAATTGCCTTTGTCGTCGTACAGCCCTTCGTCCAGTATGGCCTGGACATACTCCGACCGCACCAAACCGCTGGCATCGTGCGAGCCTTGCAGCTTGCCGTCTACCGATTGCCAGTCGTCGTTTGACAGCCACTGGCGCACTGGGATAAGCCAATGCTTGGCGGTGACGATAGTCGTTTGTTGATCGATGGCAAGACTGCGTAGTTCCACGTTGAATCCATCCAACTTTGCGACCCATCTAGCGCATTCTTCCAGCCGTTCGACCAAATTGTCGCAAGGCGAGTAATTAGCAATAGACACGGTAGTCGGATGCGTAACTGTGTTCTCATGGTATTCAAGCCCTTCGGCCAGGGCTTGCTTTGCCAATTCCTTCCACAGCGGTAAAGCCTGCGAATCTTCTAGTTCAAAAAATCTTTGGACATCGCGTGCAACTCGATTGAATTCCTGGGTAGGTAATTTGATCGCCTTTTCCCATTCGGTTTTCAGTTGAACTTCGGTCATGGTTGGATTGGCTTGCCATTGATCCAGAACCGATCTTGCTGGGCCAGAAAAAAAGGCAATCAGGGCGTCTTTCAAACCTTTACCGATATCCCTGCGTATGAGCTCTTCAGCTGCTTTTGGATCACTGGGTATTTCTGGAAACAGTTCGTGAATGCCCCAGACCTGGCCATCCCACATGCCGGTATCGGTTTGATCGGCAAAGGCCTGACCGGCCGCCGTCAATTGATCGGCGCTATCGCGCAGCAGAGCTTGTCGCCAGCGTTCAGTGTGGAATGTCGGTTGAAAATAAGTTTTCTCCAACCTCTCCGAACCCGCGCGGCCTTCGTTCAACCAGGTTTTGAATTTGACCAAGGCATCCCACAGGTCGTTGGCTTGGCCGGGCCGGGCGTTACGTTTGGCATCCAGCGTAAAGCCGTCGTTTTCGATTTCGTAAAACCAAACGTGTTCGGTACGTGGCGCTTGGCCGGTGAACGCTTGTTTGTCGTCGCGACGGGTTTCCTTGCGGAAGATCAGGATCGAGGTTTTGACGCCGGTGTAAGGCTGAAACACGCCGCCGGGCAGCGAAATCACCGCTTCGACGACGTGCTCGGTTAGCAGTTCGCGGCGCAGGCGTTTGTGGGCGTCGGTGTTGCCGAACAACACGCCTTCGGGAATGATCACCGCGCAGCGTCCGCCAATTTGCAGCAAGTCCAGCATCAACCACAAAAACAGCAGCTCGCTTTTGTTGGTGACGGCATCGTCTTTTTTCTTGCCGCCGCCACCGATGCGCGGAAACAACACGCTGTCTTTTTCCAAATCGGCAGTATCGACGGTGCCGGTGAATGGCGGATTGGCGAGTACGAAGCTATAGCTTTCCGGCGTCAGTAACTCGGCCAATTTAGCTTTGCCTTCGCGCTTGCTCAAGGAGTCGCCTTGCACCAGTTGCGGGTCGGCGATGTCGTGCAGTATCAGGTTCATCCAGCCGATGCGGGTCATGGTGCGGTCGTTATCCAGACCGACGAAGTTGGCACCGTTATGGATTTTTGCGTAATTATCGCCCGCCGCCGCACCATCCAAACGATGTGGGGTACCGTCCCATTCCAAACGGATGTTGTCTTGTGCTGAGTATTTGCGCATCAGGTATTGCTGGGCACTGAACAAAAACCCGCCGGTACCGGCGGCCGGGTCGATGATCTTGTCGCCGGGTTCAGGATCGAGCAGTTCGACCATGAAGCGGATCAAATGTCGTGGGGTTCGGAATTGGCCGTTTTTGCCGGCGGTTGCCATCTCGCTGAGCAGGTATTCGAAGGTGTCGCCCATGATGTCCTGGGCGGCGGAACCGTCCCCGGCGCGGGCGAAAAGTTGGTCGATTAAATCGATGGCATCACCCAACACTTGGCCTTTGTTGGGGTCGAGCTGGAAATAGGCATCTGCCATGCGCTTGTCCAAACCACCTAGTTCGGCGTCGGTTTCTTGCGCGGACAAACGGCTGTCTATGGTTCTCAACCAGGGAAAGACCACTTCGGACAGATGGCGAGGATTGGTTTTTTCCAACTGGCGGATATAACTCCAACGGCAGGTTGAGGCGTCAAACTGCTTACGCAATTTGGATCGATCTTCTTCCTTTGCCTCTGCTATTTTTGATTTTTCTTCGTCTGTTAGATCATAAATAGACGGTAAATTTCGACTAACACGAATGTTGTCAATGTCTTCAAGTCTTTTCAGAAACAGCAAATAGGTGATTTGCTCGACGGCAACCAATGGGTTGGTCAGGCCGGCGGACCAAAAACGGTCCCAAAGTTTATCGACTTTTTTCTTGATATGCGGGGCTAGCATTTACGGATTTTTCCTTATGGGTTAAGCGCATACCCTTATACATCAATACCGTCATACCCGCCGGGAAGCGGGTATCCAGCTCCAAGGATGGCAAGCTGATGACTTCCCTGTAGCCTGGATTCCGGCAATCCCTGCCGGAATGACGGACTGGTGTATAAGGAGGACATGGGTTAAGCGGCATCGTCAACCCATTGGTTGGCGAAGGCGATGAGTTCTTCGATATCTTGCGGCGGAAACAAAGCCTCGACCCGTCCGACGCGCGACAGCGGCGGTTCGTTCAATGCCGCGCGGGTAATGCGGCCGTGGCGCAATACCGCAGCCTTAACCGCGCGCAGGTAATTAAGTTGATTAGCGCGCAAGTAGCCATGTTGGGCGATGAAGGTTTCGAATGCTTGGTTTATGCGCTGTTCACGGTCCGGCAGGCGCGCATCTTCGCAGAGAATGTGGCGTAGGAATTCCGGTAACGCGGCGGTTTGATTTTCAAAGGCTTTGCGCAAGGTGTCTTCGGTCACGAATAAATCGGCTTGATTTAGGGTAGCGGCGATGCTGTCGAGCTCGTCGTCACTGAGGTTTTCGCCACTTTTTAGCTTGGCCAATGCCGGCAGTTCGTCGGCCAGACGCTTGATCCAGGCTTCGACTTGTTCGCGGTAGCTTTCCGCAAACGCGCCTTCGCCGGTGGGGCCATAAATAATCCAACTGCGTTGGCCGATAGCATCCGGCAGGTTGATTTCCACCGTGTTTTTGGGTGCAGCCGTGCGGTAACGCATCAGAGGCGCAAAGGTGGCTTGCAAATTGTTCAGGCGGGCCAAATCCAAATGCTCCCAAAAACCGGCCGTGGCAATCCAGGTACGTTGTTCCTGTACTTTGCGGACTTCCGGGATATTGTCCGCCAAACTGGTGATGGCTTCTTGAATGCGCTGTTTTACCTTGAGTTGTTCGGCTTCATTGGTTTTCAGCCAGGCCACGGTTAGCCGTTCGCACCAGACGCGAAATTGCAGTTCGTCGAGTCCGCAAAGCGGCGCCAAGCGCATCAGCGGCGCTATGGTTTTGCTGAGATGATCAATGACAGCATGATCGGGTTGCGGCCAATGGGCGAGTAGTCGGTCCAATTCATCCCAATGCGGTCGCACATTGATGCTTTGCCGAGGCAAGGCGGCAAGCATCGTTTGCAGTTCATCAATCGCTGATTGAGTATCAAGTTGTTGGGCGTGCAGCGTGCTCCATTTTTCCAGGCATAAGCGAAACAAGCGCACTGGTAAAGGTTCGCTGGGATGATCGAGCTCACCGTCCGGTTTGAGTTTGAAATAGGCGAAATTTTTCCAATGGTCGATGATGAGGAAGTCTTGCTTGACTTGGCCTGTCGCTTTGTCGATGTAGAGCCGGGTTCCGCGTCCTATCATCTGCCAGAATTTGACCCGGCTGAATACCGGTTTGGCGAACACCAAGTTTTGAATGGCCGGCACGTCAACACCGGTGTCTAGCATGTCTACCGAGATAGCGACACGCGGCATGGTTTTGTATTTGAAATCGTCCAACGTGGCATCGGCACGTTCCATGTGGCTGTCGATGATTTCCGCCATGCCTTGCCGTTGCAGCTCCGGGTAGAGCCGGTTGAAGCTTTCGTACAAACGTTTGGCGTGAGCATGGCTGACGGCGAAGATGATGGTTTTATGCGGAAGTCCACGCGCGTCTTTGCGGCATTTATCCATGAATTCACGAACGATGGCATCGTTGGTGCCTTGGTTGATGACGTCTTTTTCGATGTCGCTGCCGTCGAAGTTGAGCTCGTCGAGTTCTACGCCTTGATCGCGGGCCATTTGTTGTAGCGGTTCGGGCAGCGCATCACCCTGAATACCTTGGAGCTGGAAATTAGTTTGCGCATCCAATACCCGGTAATTGACCAGATTTTTATCGGCAACCGCTTGTTCATAGCTGTAATAGTAGGACGGCAGCCCATCGCCACAGTCGAATAACTCAAAGGTGTTGTGGTCGATGTAGTCGGTCGGCGTAGCGGTCAGGCCCAATTGAATGGCGTCGAAGTGATCGAAAATGGCTTTATAGCGTTGATAAATGGAGCGATGGCTTTCATCGGCGACGATCAGGTCGTAACTACCGACCGACAGGCGTTGATAAACCTGCATCATGCTGGGATAAGTGGCGAATTGAATTCGAGCCCCCGACGTTGCTCCGCCCTCGATTCTGCTCAAGCTTTCGTTAGGCAGATGGGTTTTGAATTCGGACATGGCTTGGCGAACAAGTTCTCGACGATCTGCCAGAAATAGCACTTTCTGCACGCGTTTAGCTCGTAGCAAGGTATCGACCAAGGCAATCGTGGTACGGGTTTTGCCGGTACCGGTTGCCATCACCAATAAAAATTTACGTTTGGCGGCATCGACGCCTTCGGTAACTCGGCGAATGGCTTCGTTTTGATAGTCGCGGCCGGCAATCTCGGCATTGATAGTCACTTCACTCACCGGCAGGGCGTATTGCTTTTGGTGCTTTAGTCGTTCCAGATCGTCTCGGGTGTAAAAACCGGCAATTTTCCTGGGCGGGTAGCGGCCGCGATCCCAAAACTGGATTTCCTTGCCGTTGGTCAGGAAGATAAACGGGTCGATGCCGGTTTTGGCTTTGATCGCTTCTGCATAGTCCGCCGCTTGACGCTTTCCGGCCAATTCGTCTCGCGCCGTGCGTTTTGCCTCAACGACCGCCAGCGGTTTACCGTCCGAGCCAAGCAAGACGTAATCGGCGAATTGATCTTTTCCGTAAGGCTGATCCGGTGTTGCGACTTGCAACAACACCTCTTCGAGCAACATTTTGCGTTGCTTCGACCAACCGGCTCGGGCGAGCTGAGTGTCGATCAGCTCCGCACGAGTGTTTGTTTCGTTTGGTGTTATTGCCGGCATGTGTTTTTTCTTACGAATATAAAGGTAAAAATCGGTTGCATGATCGATTTTCTACAACGCCAACAGGCGTTGAATCAAGCCCGCATCAGTAATCCGGAAATGCCCATGGCGGAAAAGAAGGCCGTTTATCCATCTTCACTAAAAAAACGAGTTTCTTCCAATCGTTTGATGTTGCAAGGTACTTTACGATTGCAACGACGAAGACACCGGCAGACATTGGTCCTTTATGACGTTCCGCAAAATCGGAGGTGATATGACGGGATAGTTCTGTAAAGCGGCCGGATTGCTCCATCAACTGCACGCACTTCTCTTTAAGATTCACGGAGTCCGTTTTAAAAACAAACTGGGTTCCTTCAGCTATTTCTCGAAAGCAGTCCAGAAAGAAGGTTTTTTGTTTGCTCTGTAACTGAACTTCATCAAGGAAGATAACCTCTTGGTTGCCAACGGCATCAGGTTGGATGATATGGAAAATAAAATTCACGATCTCCAAACTTTCCCTTTGCGTATCACTCAATACTCCCTCAATCGATGGTGGCATACCACTAACTCCCAAAATATTATTTGCCTAATAATAGACGGGCGAATTGTATTTTGTCATCTTAGAACACAGCTACTAAGTATATACACTACTCCCTTTTAACTAAACCATTTAACTTCGAAACTAGCAATGCAGTCCGGGAAGTTACGTATTTGCTTGTCATTCATCGGACATCTGCTCGCTAATTGTATTTGTATCCGTTCCACCTCGTCCGCCAAACTGAGCGTGCTGGGAAAGGCCGTAGCAATCGGCGATATCTACACGCAGCCGATCATGTGTGGGTTTTCACCTATTCGATGTGATGTACGGAGCGGATGATTTGAATCCGATTGATTGGATTGAGTTTGCTCGAACATCGAGCGGTAAGTCGTTGTTGATAAAAGATTCGTTGTTTTTCAATAGAAAAGCATGTTGCCGAATAGGCTGTCCGGGATATCGGTGCTGTACGAGGCTTTGCGGTCGTCGAAAAAATAACGGATGAACAAGCCGCCGCTATAGTCCTCAAAATTGTTGGTGCGCCGCATCGCCGCTCCGGCGCCGATCTGCAGGTTGGACGAGGCCAGCCAAACGCCCTTGAGCTCGAAGTCCAGGGCTTCGCCGACTTGTTCGTTCGACGCGTAGCTGCCTCGGCTCGGGTCTATCAAAAAAGGGGTTAAATTAGTAATTTAACCCCTTTTTTGGTTTTTTCACATTGGCCGATGCGAATTGAGTGATATAAAAAAAATTTTGTTGAGTGACAGAATGGCGCGGGTCATCAAATATCCGCAAGCCGCTTGGTTTGCAATACGTCAACGCTATCCCATACCGCTTCGGTAAATTTCATGTCCATTTGCGGCATTCCGTCTTTGATCCATTGCACGATAATTTTGGCGACATTCGGGTAGGTGATATGTACTGCATGCGGATTGTGCAGCCAATTTTCGATGACGGCGACATCCATATCGAACATCGTATGACCATAGCCGAGTTGTTCGAGCGCGGCGGCGTTAGAGATTTGCTCCATTTGCGCGTGCAGTGGTTTGGCGAGAATTTTTTTGCCTAGTTGCAGCGATTCGCTGGCCAGCTCGAAACCGGCATTGCTGATGATGCCGGCGCTGTCGTATAAGTCTTTTTGAAATCCGTCACGCGATAGCGGCTTGCACAGAATATGAGGATATCTCGATTCGGCCGGTTGCGGCGCATAAATATGAAATTCGAAATTTTCGAACGGGCACAAGTACTTGATGACTTCGTTTTGATCCTCGAACGGCAAATAGACGATGATTTTATTGTTGACGATCGATTTCGGAAATTCCGGCGTTTCGATGATCGGCGGCAGGATCGGTTGGCCGAAATGGTGCCAATGCAAACCGATGCCTTGGTCGGCCGGAGCGAAATATTTCATCACTTGGTCGGCGATCGGATCCGAGCCGGTTTTAGGAATTTTATGGTTGAACGCATACTGATGGCCGATACCGAGTACCGGTATTTTTTGCCTTTTGGCGGCCCAGGCCGTCACCGGCTCGAAGTCGCTGATGACCAAATCGTAACCCTTTAGATCCAGCGTATTGATATCTCGTAAGAAACGAATCGGCCGGGCCTGTAATGCGGTTTTGAGGTAATTGACTTGGCCTTTTTCGGTGTTGAAGGTCAGTCCTTCTTTAAGCTGATATCCGTTGAACACGTCCATGTCGAAATATTTGTCGGCGGGACGGCCGCTGAATTGAAATGTGACATCGAAACCCTGGGCGTAAAGTTCTTTCGCCATGACTCTGGCACGGGTAATGTGTCCGTTACCGGTGCCCTGTACTCCATAAAATATCTTCATAGTGATAATAAGTAATCCAAGCTGAAAATTGCCGTGCCGACGCCTATTGCGGCCCCCATCAAGGTATCGGTCGGGAAATGCACGCCCAGTACCACGCGTGAGAAAGCGACCGATGCCGCCCATAGATAAAGCGGAATCAATAAGACCGGTATGAAAAAACCAACTAAGGTCGCCATCATGAAGGCTGCGGAAGTGTGTCCGGAGGGAAAACTGAACCGATCCGAAGGGATAATGGCACTACGAAAATTTTCCAGCGCCGCTTGCGGACGATTACGTTTAAAACTATTTTTGAGAACAAAATAAATCGGACGTTCGATGAGAAACGCTAGGGCCATGGCTTTAAACAGCGGCGATTCGGTACCGCTTTCCCAATACAGCCAAGCGGCTGCTAACACATAAAGTATGCCGTCGCCGGTTTTCGAAATATAACGGCATAGACGAACCAGATGCGTGTGGATGCTTACGTTATTCAGCCAGGTAAACATGAACACGTCGCATTTGTGGATCGAATAAATCAGTTTCATAGTCTTGCCCTCGTTAGGTGCCATACGCGTCGACCGCGACAGCGTAAGGCGGTGAAAATCATCGATTTTCCATTTATGTTTTGCTCCTTAATTTCAGAGCGAAGCTTAAGGCTGCTCTGTGACAATTAGATGAAGATTTGTTTAAGATTTGATGACAGCAAGCCGAACTGAGATGGCATTAACGAACCTTGCGGCGTAAAGCGCGACCCTTGCGCCAGACGTGTGAGCTATGGCGGTTTTTCTTGAAGAGTCTGATAACGGTGCGTTTGATTTGGTTCGACGCCTTGAGCATGATCGACAAGCCGATGACCATGGTCGGCAGACCAAGCGGAACCGGCAACGGAAAAAGGATGAGTCCGGCGACAAAGATAGTGCCGCCGACCGACAGAGAATGGTTTTTTTGAGCACCGATTATGCCGCTTGCGCAAGTCCGGTGTCTTCGTTGACGGCATCATCGAGCAATACATGGCTATCTTCGAGCCAGCGTACGATAGTGAGTGTTCCGTGCTCATCCTCGGTTAGCGCGGTGCAGCTTTCGACCCAATCGCCGCAATTGCAATAAGTTTTATCGAATTCCATCGTAGCGATATCGGCATGATGAATATGGCCGCAAATAATGCCGTCCACTTTGCGTTTTTGCGCCTCAAGGCTCAAAATGTGCTGATAATTGGTCATAAAGCTGACCACGTTTTTAACTTTGTGTTTTAAAAACGCGGATAAAGACCAATATTTATAGCCCAATCGAGTACGGACGGCATTGAACCAGCGGTTGACCAGTAACAAGACTTCATAGGCTTCGCCGCCGATATAGGCTAGGCTTTTGTTATGACAGACGATGCTGTCGAATTCATCGCCGTGCAAAACCAAAAATTTACGGCCGTCTTCCGTGGTATGGACAGCATTCAGTTGAATATCGATGCCGTTGAAATGCATACCGGCATGCTTACGAAATACTTCGTCGTGGTTGCCCGGAATATAGATCACCCGGGTGCCGTTTTGCGCTTTATTGATGATGCGCTGCACAATATCGCTGTGCAGCATCGGCCAATAAGCGCCGGTTTTGAATTTCCAAAAATCGATGATGTCGCCGACCAAATACAGATAATCGGATTCGGTATGATCGAGAAAGTCGCGCAAATATTCGGCTTTACAGCCCCGGGTGCCTAGATGCGTGTCGGATATCCAAATGGAACGGTAATGTAGTTTCATTGTAATAGATCCCAAATGCGGTACATGGCGGCTAAACTACCGGGATAATGTTACAACTTGTTAACCGTTCGATGACGTTTCCATGAAAGACTAGGGATTTGATAGGCTAACCGCAAAACACGTCTGCTATTCGGAAGTTGCGAGTTGTGTTTGACGAAAATATGCCAATTCCAAGTATTCCTGAGATGAAAATACAGGTAAGTATTCAGACCACGTTGGCAAATTACTGCAACTCAGGCGTAATTATTGGCCTCCTCCTTTGAAAAAGGGGAATTGAGGGTGGACTTATTTAAAAACCTCCCCTAGCCCCTCTTTTTCAATGAGGGGGACTGGATGCTTAGAAATACATAATGATAAAGGGGGAGAAAATGGGGCGCTATGATTTGTATCAACGAAGAAAACCAATCGGAATGATCGTTTTCTTGTTAATACTGCTATTAATTATTGCCGGGGGCGCATGGCTATATTGGCGTTCAATGCAGACGATTGAATCTGAGGTGGGTTTAGAAACTTATGAGCTGCCGGTTCCCTCGGCAACAAAACTTGATGAGACGTCGAAGCCGGACTTACTCTCGGATAACGAATTAAAAAAAGATATTGAACAAGCCGATACAGAAGAAACGGCGCCTACCCCTTTACCCAGCCTCAAAGAAAGCGACGACTTTATCGACAATAAATTGACCGCATTATCGCCTGAACTTGCCTACTGGTTGAGATCGGACGAGCAAATTCGTAAGATTATTCTGATAATCAACGACTTTTCTCAAGGCCAGCGCCTTCATAAGCACATGCGTTGGCTAAACTTGGATGAACCGTTCATTGCCGAGGAAGACCAACAAGGACTTTATCTTCCGTCCAAAAGTTATCAGCGTTATAACGCTTTCGCAGAAGCAATCGACTCGACCAACGTTCATGATGTTCTGGCGCTTTATCAAAAAGTCAGACCGCTTTGCCAAGAAGTCTTTGCGCAATTCGGTTATCCGGACAATTATCGATTAGAAGATTTGATCAAAAAAGCAGGCGCCGAAATTTTATCGGCACCAGTGATCGAAAAGCGAATTGCACTGGTGAAACCGTCGGTATTGTATCAATTTGCCGATAAGGATCTGGAGGCGCTTAGTCCCGTTCAAAAACAAATGCTCAGAATGGGGCCGCAAAATACCCGTATCATTCAAAATAAATTGCGTTTATTGATCGAGGCCTTGATAAACATGAATGATGCGAATTAAAAATGCCGGATTTAACCGATTAACCATACTCCCTTTTGATCTAAAAACCGTCTAAGAATAAAAGGTATGGGATGTGTCTATCGAGGACCGCCGTGCCCCCTCCATGGGGGCTTGACGGCAGCGATCCCTGCTGCCGACATCCTCGCTAGCCACACCCCACACCTTCATAAAGTTAGCCATTATTTGAGTATAAAGGGAGTAGAATCAATGTACGATAAACAATTCCTGACGACTAAACCAATTTAAATAATGACCGATTTATTACCTCATTTGCATATAGCCGGATTGGTTGTGCTAATTCTGCTGGTTATGCTATGGACACTACTGCCGTTTGCCGTGTTTGGGATCAAGGCGAAGCAAGACCGGCAAACGCGTATTTTGCGATCCATTTTAAAAGAACTACGCACGCTTAACGCCGGGCAGACACCAGTTGAAAACGAAATATCTGAACAAGAAATAAGCTGCGAAAATAAGCATAACGGTGATTGATTCAGTAAAATCGCGCCGCCTCTGATTTTTGGTATACCTATTGCAATTCAAACTTCGGCATTAGCGTATGGTGGCTCCGGGGTGCCCGCCAAAGGACGCCGTGAATCCAGCACCTAAATTCCATAGCCTATGGACTATATTTTAAGAACACCGCAACATATCCTAAGGAAAATATGAAACACGATGTCGTAGACGCAAGAATCTCTCCGGCCGGCCACTTAGCCGTTTTGTCCAAGACCGAAGTCAACAAGTTACTTGATACCAGTCAAGGCGGGCTTTACCGCTTACTGCACAATTGCTCGCTCGCGGTGTTGAATTGCGGCAATTATATGGATGACGGCAAGGAACTGCTCGAACGTTATAAATCCTTTGAAATACGCGTTATTCAAGAAGAGCGAGGCATCAAGCTCGAAGTCAAAGGCGCACCGGCCACCGCATTCGTCGACGGCCACATGATCAAAGGTATCAAAGAACATTTGTTTGCCGTTTTACGCGACATTATTTATGTCAGCGACGAGATCAACGATAACCCGAAATTCGATCTGCAAAGCTCCGAAGGCGTGACCAATTCGGTTTTTCATATACTGCGCAATGCCAATATCTTGAAAGCCGGTAAGCTGCCGCAATTGGTGGTTTGCTGGGGCGGTCATTCGATTTCGCGCGATGAATACGATTATTCGAAAGTGGCCGGTTATCAAATGGGCTTGCGTGGCCTGGATATTTGCACCGGCTGCGGTCCCGGCGCGATGAAAGGGCCGATGAAGGGCGCAACCATTGGTCATGCCAAGCAGCGTATCGGTACCGGGCATTATATCGGTATTACCGAGCCCGGCATCATCGCCGCCGAAGCGCCGAATCCGATCGTTAACGATTTGGTGATCATGCCGGATATCGAAAAACGGCTCGAAGCCTTCGTCAGGGCCGGTCACGGTATCGTCGTATTCCCGGGCGGAGTCGGCACAGCCGAGGAAATATTATACTTATTGGGTATTTTGCTGCACCCTGACAACAAGGACATTCCGTTTCCGCTAATCTTCACCGGGCCGGCACACACCGAGGAATATTTCAAGCAAATCAACCGTTTTATCGGCGAGACCTTAGGGCTGGCCGCGCAACAACGTTACAAAATCATCATCGACGATCCGGCCAGGGTCGCTCGAGATATGAAAGAGGGTATGCAGCGGGTACGCGAATTTCGCCAGCAGCGCGAAGACGCTTATTATTTTAACTGGGGCTTAAAAATCAGCCCCGAGTTTCAACAACCCTTTAATCCGACCCACGAAAACATGGCCGCCTTAAAATTGCATAAAGATCAGGAAAGCCATCTGTTAGCCGCGAATCTGCGCCGGGTTTTTTCAGGTATAGTCGCCGGCAACGTTAAAGACGACGGAATTAGAGCGATAGAACAGCACGGCCATTTCGAGATTAAAGGCGATGCCGAAATCATGGGGCCGGTAGACGAATTGTTGAGCGCGTTTGTCAATCAACAACGTATGAAACTACCCGGCAAAACTTATAAGCCGTGTTATCGCATCGTTAAATAAACCATCGAAGTTGCCTGATGCCTTGTCGATGCTATAGTTTTAGAGACTAGGCTTGGCACGAACGGTCTACAGCAAATTCTAAGCGCTCTTTTACTGTGAAAGTTCGCAGTTTTGCATTCCTTATCTAATTTTTCGATATGCAAAAGACTGCTGTACAAATGCCGGTACCGAGGAGGGTGTGGTTGCTCGATCGACAGGCATCGGCGGCAGGGAAAGCCGCCGTCGAGCCCACGTGGACGTATTCACTCAGCACCTAAATCCAGCACCTAAATTCCATAGCCCATTGGCTATGTTTAATATCATGGCTAATTTAGGTGCTGGGTTCACGGCGTCCTGTCGGGCGAGTGACCGCACCCTCCACTACCAGAGAACTTTCATTTGCCGGGGAGATGGCCAGGTCTTCATGAACGTTAGGTTTATAGAAAAATACACGAAGCCGAAAAATAAAAATAACAATTAGGAGCTCGTTTATGGATACCTTATCGCCGGTCATTCAGGCGCATATGACGGAAATCTATCTGGTTTACGGAATGGCTTTTTTATTCCTGGCCGCGGCGATTTATTTGCAGCCCAAGGATAATTCGGTGCTGCCTTTTTCGACAATACTGGTTTGGCTGGCTCGCTTCGGAATCTTGCATGGCATTAGCGAGCTTCAATGTGCCTGGGAGCTAATTGATGGTTCCTTAAATGAAAAAAATTCCTTGGTCGGAAACTTATTGAGCTTCGCTTCCTTTTATGCTTTGTTCGAATTCTCCCGACGCTTTTGGCTGGTGCTAACATGTAATTCGGAAAACAACCGACGTCGATTAAAATACATCCGTTTATTACCCGTTGCTTCCCTACTCATTGCAGGAATAACGGCGGCCCTATCGCAAAATTACGCCGCTACATTCGATAGCGGCATTCGCTATTTGCTCGGATTTCCCGGCGCGGCTTCGGCCGGTATCGCGTTTTTGGTTTACGAATACCGCAACCGACCGTATTTAAGTACGCTCAAACTCAACTTTGCAATGCTGTTGGCCGGCTATAGTCTGGCTTTTTATAGTTTCTTTACCGGATTGGTCGTTAGCGCTCCTTGGTTTGCGACACAAAGCCTTGCCGACGCCCGGATATTTTCGGTAACAACCGGAATTCCTATCGAGGCGTTGCGCACTTTGTGCGCTTTGACCTTGGCGACGGCAACAGGCATCATGCTGTATCGGGTTAATGTCGAAAAACATCGTAGGGAGTTTCAAGCATCGGCGCAATTGGCCGATTTGAATGCCCGCTTGGAAACTACAATTGCCGCACGCACCGCACAATTAGAGCGCGCGAATGAAAAATTAAAACAGGAAATCGAGGAGCGGCAACTTATCGAGGAATCGCTTCGGCAAAGCCAAGAAAACTTGAATCGTGCGCAAAGTGTTGCCCATATCGGAAGTTGGTATTTAAATCAGACCGACAACGGTTTGGAATGGTCGCCCGAGACTTACCGGATATTCGGAGTGCCGCCGGGTATGCCGTTGACCTATGAAGAATTCTTGGAGCGCGTGCACGAGGACGACCGAGCGTTTGTCGACCATGCTTGGCATGCGGCTTTATCCGGTGCCGAATACAATATAGAGCACCGAGCATTGATAGACGGCAAGGTCAAATGGTTACGCGAACGAGCCGAATTGGAATTCGATCGGCAACGAAAAATGATTGGCGCCGTCGGTACCGTGCAAGACATTACCCAATTGAAACAAGCCGAATTGGCCCTTCAACAATCCTTCGAAGATTTGAGCCGCGCCGAACAAAAACAAAGGGAGTTACGCATCGTTGCCGAAGCCGAACAAGGCCGGATGGCGGCATTGTTATCGGCGATGAGTATCGGCATTTTATTCGAAGACAAGGCCGGCGCCATCGAATACGTTAATCTTGCCTTTCGCAGAATGTGGGCCATAGAAGACGATTTGGACCCGGTTGGACAATCGACTCAATTCGTATTGGAAAATTCGACGCACCGGTTCGCGCGGCCCGATCATGCTTCCAAATACGTGTTGAAAGTCCTGGATACGCATGAAATCAGCGAACGTTTCGAAATGGATCTCTATGACGGTCGCATTCTGACCCAAGTTTCTTATCCGGTGACCGATACCGAGGGGCGAATTTTAGGCCGCTTGTGGATTTATGAAGACATTACCCACGAGCGGCAAACCGCTCAGCAATTGCTTTATTTAGCCGAGCACGATGCGTTAACCGGACTTTACAATCGACACCGTTTTCAAGAACAGCTTGATCAGATGATTGCGATGGCGCGCCGCAATCACGATAAATTCGCGTTGATTTATTTCGATTTGGATGAATTCAAATACATTAACGATAACTTCGGTCATCGAGCCGGCGACACCGTGTTGGTGCGGATTGCCGGCGAAATTTCGGTGGTTTTACGCGAGATTGAGATATTCGCGCGTTTGGGCGGCGACGAGTTTGCGATATTGAGCTATCTACATCCGCAAAACGACATTTCGGTGTTGCCGAATCGGATTAATCAAGCCGTCGCGTCGATTCCGTTCCGGTTTCGGGGCACCAATATTCGTCTTACGACCAGTGTCGGGTTGGCTTTTTTTTCGGAACACGGAGAAACGGTCGAGGAATTAGTGGCTCATGCCGATACCGCGATGTATCAGGCCAAAGCCAACGGAAAAAACACATGGGCGGTTTACGATCCTAAGCGGGACGACTCCGGCGCGGCAATGGAAAGAATGTCCTGGCGTCAACGCATCGAACAAGCTTTACGACAAGATTTGTTGGAACTGCATTTTCAAGGCATCTATCGAGTCGAGAGCGGTCAACTCAGTCATTTCGAAGTACTGGTTCGCATGCGCGATTCGCAGCATCCCGAGCAATTAGTCATGCCCGGCCAATTTATCCCAATCGCCGAAAATAGCGGGCAGATACTGGAAATCGACCGTTGGGTTTTACGGAGCAGTATTGCCTTATTAAGCGAAAATTCAACTTTACCGTCCTTGGCGGTTAATATTTCGGGACGCTCGTTCGACGACCCCGAATTGCCGCAATTTATCCGCGCTTGCTTGGAAGAAAACCGAGTCGACGCGAACCGCTTGATCATCGAGTTGACCGAAACCGCTGCGGTTTCGGATATCCGCGATGCGCAGCGCTTTATCGAAGGCATTCGCCAAGCGGGTTGCACGGTCTGCCTGGACGATTTCGGCAGCGGCTTTTCCACCTTTGCTTACTTAAAATATCTCGAAGTCGATATTTTAAAAATCGACGGCATGTTTATTCGCGATTTGCCGAATAACAGAGAGAACCAGGTTTTTGTCAAAGCGATGGTTGGTATCGCGAAAGGCATGCACAAAACGGTGTTGGCCGAATTTGTCGAGGATGCGGCGACCCTGCAGATGCTCAAGGAACTCGGCATCGATTTAGCCCAAGGCTATCATTTAGGCCGGCCCAGCGCCGATTACGGAAAATCAATCGAAAATCGCGCGACTTGACGGTGATTTGACCGACCTAGATTCAAATTTTCCTGGTTGTTAAAACACAAGTATCTACACAAATCGTTAACTCGGCAGGGATTGCCGTCCTCGATAGTGCCGCCTTGGTACGCATGCGTAAACTCAGAGGTTTAGCAAATGTGACTTCTATACTAATTATTGCCACCTAACATACCCGGCTTCGAAATCGCGACGAAGGCGTCGCTCCCACAGGGGCGACAGACGCTCTGTAGGAGCATTCCCCCTGATCGCGATCGAAGTCGGTTCGGTTGGGGATCAATAAAAGCTATCTAGGCCGTAATGGTTAAAGTGCCGAAAGTCCCCAAATGGTTACCATGCACTCTGTGCTCATCGTTATATATGAATTGGGTACGCGGCGCGTACCCTACTGCTAATGGATAGAACATCAAGCTCTTCGCAGGCTGATTTCGAGTTTTTAAGAATGATCGATCAGTCAGTAATCTTAATTAGCCAGCCGCCCGTACCTTTGCAGCGGTTGCGGCCGTCGGCGCTGATGGCGATTCTGGCATAGGTGTCGCTTAAGTTTTCAGGCAAATTACCCGAAACTTCATAACCAATGCCTTTTTCGTTGATGATAAGTTCGACAGGTTGTTTTTTTACGGTCACTTTAATGCTATTCGGATCGCTAACGCCGGATGCGCTAAACGAAAAGGCCGATTGCGCGGGAACTTCCGATTTTTCGGCCGGATTGAAGTCGCTGAAGCGTGGCTTATCGCAGGATTTGGTGCTACTGCTGCTACCGTAAGCCCAACAGTTGGTTGCAGCTGTCATTAAGACAAGTGTTCCGATCAGTGCTAGTGATTTCATGATTCCGCCTCGTGTTGTTATTTTAATTGTGCTTGGGTCGATTAGGACTTGAACAATTTGCCGAATAGGCCTGTTTCGTTAATTAACTGTTCTATGCGCTGTTTTGCGGCGACTCCGAATGACGAACCCGGTTCTTGTTCGATCAATTGTTCGAGTACGGCTTGACTGTTTTTATCCAACAATTCGATCGCTCGCATTCGAACCGACGGGTAATGGGCTCTTAATGCGGCCAGTTCCCTGAGATAAGCATTGCTTTCGTTTAGTAGTTTGAGTAGGACTTTTTCGGGATCGTCGGTGAATAAATCGCGAACCAGATTGCCGTAATGTTGTTGTTCGCGGACTAGCTCCCGTGGATCGACTTTGTGTATTTCGGTAGGGTCGTCGCAACAGCTCATAACATGTCCTCCGTTTAATGGTTGGAGTATTCGATTCTACACACCCCTTACTCAAAAGCAATCGCCATATTCCATGACCAACAAACGGCAATCGAAAAAACTATTCGGATAATAAGCGCTAATGACGAAGCGCAAAAAACAGTCGAATAAAAAATACAGTGTCAATGTTTTCGCCAAGGTGCTGGCGAACCGGTAGCGGGTATATTTCGCACACCGCCAGACCGATACGATCCACCAAATCACCGGAATGAAGAGCATGCCATGTACCGTTTTCCAACTGGCGATCGTAAACGTGACGTTCATGATTCGGTAATCGATATAAAGAAAAACGCCGTTCACGAAAATAAAAAAAGGCCAAAATGCCTTCCATAACGGCGCCTGTCCCAACCAGATGTTTAATAAGGCTTGGTAAGGCGTGGGCGCCGCCGGCCATGCCCTATCGTAAAGCGCTTCTCGCGTGGAAAAATGAACGAGTAACAACAGCGAGATCAGAATGAGGACGGTTTCGATCGGACTGATGAAATCGGTAAAGGTAAATAGAGTCGGCAAGCTATTGATGAACATGAGTCGCTTCCTGTATTAATGGTTCTAATGCGAATTATTCCCCTTTGATCGGCTGACCGATAATGCCTTGTTCGGCAAGCTTTTGTGCCTCGCGCGCTTGTTCCTTGCGTTGTTCGGAATAGAGGGTTCCTATCACTAAAAAAAGCATTAACAGGATATAAATGATTGCCGTTAAGCGTCTTACCTTTTTAGCTTGTTCGGTTTCGTTCATTATTTAATCGTTCCAAAGTTCGTATTTAATAGCCCAATGATGCAAATATTTTATACAGAGCCTCCGATAAAAAAGGCTATAGTAACCCTCAAGAGCATTAGTTTACAGTCTGCGCTTGATATACGGTCAAAACGTTTTCTGGTTCCCATGGTCCTCCGCTCATCGTTATACATAAATTGTAGGGTACGCTGCGCGTACCAAAGCCGTGCCCTAGCGGTTCGGTTGGCACATGAAATGAACATCGCGGGGTTGCCATGGTACGCACAGCGTACCCTACGCGGATCACCTAGCGTTAGGTGAGGGAGATCCGAAGGTGTTAAATGACAATAAAAGTATCGAGGTCTCATTGGTTAAGATTGCAAAAGGGTAATTTTTGACTTATGTATAACGATGAGTGGTCCTCCGTGGGAATCCATACCTTGGCTGCCGAGACTATCAGTAGAAATTCCCTCGATTAAGTAATTTCGTGCCAATTCCTTAACCAGCAAAGAGCTTGCCGCGAAAACCGAAAAAAATCAAACCAATCCATGTTCATTCTGCACAGTTCCAATAAAACCGAAAATCTGCTCGAACATTTGGCAGCCGTCATCGAAACCCGGCCGCTAAGTTCGCCGTTTGCCAAAGAAGTGTTTCTCATCCAAAGCCAAGGCATGGAACGTTGGTTGTCGCAACAGCTGGCAAGCCGGCTCGGCGTCTGGGGAAATTATGAGTTTTTATTTCCGGGGCGGTTTTTTAGTACCTTGGCACAACGAATCGACAATCGATTGAATGACGAAGCCTTCGACCGCCATGTGCTGCATTGGCGCTTCGAAGTGCTGCTTCGCGAACTCGACAACGAGATATTTGCGCCGCTGAATAATTATTTAACCGGCGACACAGTTGCCTTAAAGCGTTATCAGCTAGCGTTGCAATTGGCTTTGGTTTTCGACCAATATCAAATCATGCGTCCGGATATGCTGGCTGCCTGGCAGCAAGGCGAAACGCTTTACGATACGCAAACCGAACGCTGGCAAAGCGCGTTATGGCAGCGGATTACCGAAAATGCAGGCACGAAGCACCGGGGTAGTTTATGGCTGGAAGTGATCGAGCGTTTTAATTCGGCGTCGCCGGGACAATTTTCTGCCGTTTTGCCCGAGCGGATTTCGATCTTCGGCGTCAATACCATGCCGCCCCTGTTTCTCGGTTTTTTAAAGGGATTGTCGAATCATGCGCAAGTGCACTTGTATTTGCTCAACCCCGCTCAAGCTTTTTGGGCGGATTTGGCGACTAAGCGTCAGCGTATCGATCAAGAGGATGCCGGCGGACATCCGCTACTGTCGGCATTGGGTCAACAAGGCCGCGAATTTCAGGAGATGTTGTTGGAGCAGGTGCAGTTCGAATTGGAGCTGGACAGTTTCGAACAAGACGAGCCAAGCACGGTTCTGCGTCAGCTGCAAAACGATATTCTCAATAACGACAGCGAATCGACGCCTTTAACCCGCGACGGGTCTATCGCTATTCATGCGTGTCATTCCCGTATGCGCGAAGTCGAAGTCTTGAAAAACCAACTGTTGGCCGCATTGGAAAACGACCCCGAGTTGGAACTGCGCGATATTGTCGTGATGGCGCCGGACATCGAATTATACGAACCGTTTATTGCCGCAGTATTCGACGATATTCAACATGCGGTTGCCGATCGCAGCTTGCGCTTGAGCAATCATGCCTTGGATGCTTTTATTGTTTTTTTGAAGCTGAGCCAAAGCCGGTTCGGTTGGCGCGCGGTCCTGGATTTGCTCGAAAAACCGTCGGTTTATCCGGGCTTCGGCCTGTCCGAAACCGATTTGGAATTGATCAAACATTGGGTTCGGGATACGCAAGTGCGTTGGGGGAAATCGGCCGAACACAAACGCGAATTGGGCCTGCCCGAGCTCGATGAAAATACCTGGCAAGCCGCATTGGATCGCTTGTTGATGGGGTATGCAGTCGGCAACGACGACGATTTTGTCGACGGCGTCCTGCCTTATATCGATATCGAGGGTTCTTCGGCGTTGGCGCTTGGCGGCTTGAATGATTTTATGCAATTGTTGTTTAGAGCCGGCAACGATTTAAGCATGGCCAAATCGCTCAAGGCATGGGGCGAGAAGCTTTATTATTATGCCGATCAATTATTGCCCGAAGCCGATGCCGTCGAGCGACAACAGCTCAACGAATTACTGGCGGAATTTACCGAAAGATTGCCCAAAATTCACGACGCGCCAATCGAGTGGCCAGTCGTCTGCGCCTGGCTTGAAGGCCAGCTGGAAGAGCACAAATCGTCTAACGGCTTTTTACGCGGCCAACTCACGTTTTGTTCGATGCTGCCGATGCGCTCGATACCGTTTAAAGTGATCGCCTTGCTCGGCATGAACGACGGCGAGTTTCCGAAAGTCGACCGCAATCCGACCTTCGATTTACTGGCCGCCCATTTTCGCAAGGGCGACCGCTCGCGCCGCGCCGACGACCGGTATCAGTTTCTGGAAATCCTGCTGTCGGCGCGGCAACAATTGATTGTGACCTATATCGGACGGTCGATCAGCCATAACGAAACGATACCGCCTTCGGTCGTAATCAGTGAACTGCTCGCCGTGCTTCGCGATCATTACGGCCTGGACAATGGCGTGACCTATCATCCGCTACAGGCTTTCAGCCCGCGTTATTTCGAGCCGGAATCGGCTTTGTTCAGTTATTCCGAGGCAGATTGCCAGGCCGCGGCGGCGTTGGTTAAGCCTAAACCGGAGCCGGCGCCGTGGTGGCAAGGTAGTTTAGAGGACGAAACCGACCAAACGATCGTTGAAATAAGCGAATTATTTGCCTTTTACCGACATCCGCAAAAATATTTCATGCAACGCAGACTCGATGTCCGTTTTAATGGCATTGCTGCGGATGCAGAAGAGCGCGAGCCTTTCTCGATCGGTCAATTGGAAGGTTATGCGATTTATCACGAATGGATCGATGGGGTACTGCACGATAAACCGCTGACTGCACAAAAACTCAAGGCACAAGGGCGATGGCTGTCCGGCGTGGCCGGAGATCTCGAATTTGCCCGGCAACAACAAAACATCGATGCCTTTGCCGAAGTAATCAAGGCCAAGGCGCTCGGCGAACCGCTCGAGGATTTATCGGTCGATCTGACGATCGGAAATTATCGGTTGGTCGGTAAACTCGGCAATCGTTATGAGCACGGCAGTTTGTTTTATCGGTATGCCGATTTGAAAGGTAAGGACTTTATGCTTGCCTGGCTGCATCATCTGATCATAAATAACATCGAGCCGCAAAAGACCGGCTTAATCGCTCTCGACCAAGACATTACGTTCGAGCCGGATTATTGCGTGCCGGGCGAATTGGAAGCATGGATTGAAATCTATCGGCAAGGACTGCACAGACCCGATGCGTTTTTCGTCGAGCCGGCTTTTGCGTATGTCAAACAAGCGCATAAATTGTCGCAAAGCAGCCGCGCGGCGAAACCCGCCATAGAGTCGGCAATAGATCAGCTAACCCGTGCGATCGAACAAGCTTACGAACCTGAGCTTAGAAAATTATTTCTCGAAGACTACAACCCGGAGGCGTTGTTGAACGAGGTGTTTGAAGACCATTGTCGAAACTTGCTGTTGCCGGTATGGGGAATGATTGAGACAGCGGCAGAGAATTAAAAAGTGTTGTGAAAATTCTTATACCCAGTGATACGAATATGCTCGCTCTCGAACATCTCGTCTAAAGCGAATGCCGAAAATTACTTTGTAATCGGTATAATGCTGTAAACACAAAAAATGGCTCTCGCGGCAACTTACCAAATACTATCCATGCAGGAATTAAGCACGTTTAAATTGATCGACAGGATCAGTACGCTGGTGCGTTCGGAAGAACGAAAAAAATACACCGCGCTGGGTTTGCAACCGATACAGGGGCAAATTATTGATTATTTAGCTCAATGCAATAACATGAGCGACACGCCTGCCGCTGTCGCCGAATATTTCGGCCTGACCAAAGGCACTGTTTCGCAATCGTTACAAGTGCTCGAACGAAAAGGTTATATCGAAAAAAAACCGAATGAGCAAGATCGGCGTATCTTGCATTTGCGTCTTTCGGCAGCCGGCGAGTCTGTTTTAAAGGAAATGCAAGCTTATGACATTTATCATGCTGCCGAGCAAGCGATTCCTAAAGAACAGTTTGATGCGCTAAACCAAGCATTGCTGTCGACACTATTGGTGTTGCAAAAAAGCAATAATTTAAAAAGCTTCGGCGTCTGTTACACATGCTATTATTTTTCAGAGCTGGACCAACATTATCAATGCGATTTAATGCAGCAGCCGCTAAATCAGCAGGATGCCTTGAAAATTTGCCGCGAGCATGTTTTATTTGAAGGGAATGTTGGGTGAAGGATTAAGAAGCCGATGCGAGAAGCTCTAGCTTCGCGTTATAAGCCGTGTAGGGTACCCTATGCGTACCTTGATACCTCCGCTGTTAACCGCAAGTCGATATGATTCGACATGAGTAGGTGGTGGTGCTTATTGGCATGAAAGAATGCGCAGCGTACCAATTATCTACAACAATAAACTCAGAGCATAGAAGCCATTGGGATAAGTTATTTATTATCATTTTTTTACGATAGTATCGGTGAAAAAATTTGCATCGTGCTTAATTTGTGTTCAAATCATTGATACCGCTCTTGCTGAGTAGTCATCACTTTATTATTTATGAGGTATTACTATGTTCGATCCCAAAGCCATTGACGATATCGCAAACCGCCTAGCGAATGCCATGCCGCCCGGCTTGTCCCATTTGAAAGAAGATATGGAAAAAAACTTCCATGCCGTTTTACAAGGCACTCTCGGCAAACTGGACCTAGTCACCCGCGAAGAGTTTGAAGTTCAAAAAGCCGTATTAACTAAAACACGAACCAAACTCGAAGACTTGGAAATTCGTGTTGCCTCGCTGGAAAAACAACTTAATCAAAACCCACCCGATCAAGTTAATTCATAATACAAGAATCGGCAGTTTAACCACGAGGAATATAAAGCTCATTAAGCATTTCAAGGGCTTGCATTAAATCTTCTTATTCTTCACGATCTTCATGGTAGATGCTTTTTCTAGGATAATTAACAGCGACCCTTTCAAGCCGGTTTTTCGCTAAAAATTCGGCTTTTTTCTCCAAATTACTTATGACTCTAGCCGTAGCCTATAGCCGCGGCCGTTCCGGAATCGATGCGCCGTTGGTGACGGTGGAAGTCCATGTTACGAGCGGCCTACCCGCACTCAATATCGTCGGCTTGCCCGAAACGGCGGTCAAGGAAAGCCGGGACCGGGTGCGCGGCGCGATCATCAATTCATATTTCGAATTTCCGATGCAGCGCGTCACGATCAATCTGGCTCCGGCCGATTTACCGAAGGAAGGCGGGCGTTTCGATCTGGCAATCGCCTTGGGTATTCTAGCAGCATCAGGGCAAATTCCAGCCGGTCGCTTGGCGGAAGTCGAATGCGTCGGCGAACTATCACTCGGCGGCGAATTGCGTCCGGTCAGCGGAGTTTTACCGATAGCGATACAAACACGGAACAGCCAAAAACCATTAATTCTGCCCAAAGAGAATTGCGCAGAAGCGGCCTTGATCAAAGATATCGACCTTTTGCCGGCCAATCACCTACTTGAAGTGTGCGCCCATCTAAACGGGCAGAAATCGATCGTCGTCGACGAGGAAACTCTCGCGTTGACGGCTGAGGTAGAATCGATCGATTTTTCCGATGTGCATGGGCAATATCATGTCAAACGCGCCTTCGAAATCGCCGCATCCGGTGCGCATAATTTAATCATGCTCGGGCCGCCCGGCACCGGTAAATCGATGCTTGCCGCACGCTTGCCGACGATTCTGCCGCCGCTGACCGAGCAACAAGCCCAGGAAACCGCCGCGATTGCATCGATTAGCGACAAAGGACTCGATGTCGCCAATTGGTTGAAGCCGCCGTTTAGAGCGCCGCATCATACCGCATCGGCTGCGGCGTTGGTCGGTGGCGGCGGCAATCCGAAACCTGGAGAAATTTCATTGGCCCATAACGGCACATTGTTTTTGGACGAATTACCCGAATTCGATCGCAGGGTGTTGGAAGTGCTTCGCGAACCGCTCGAAACCGGACATATCAATATTTCGCGTGCGGCCCGGCAAGCCGAATTTCCTGCTCGATTTCAATTGATTGCCGCGATGAACCCATGCCCGTGCGGTTATCTGGGTGACCCTTCGGGGCGCTGCCATTGTTCGATCGAACAAGTCGCACGATACCGTGCCCGAATATCAGGGCCGTTGCTCGATCGCATCGATATGCATTTGGAAGTGCCGAGAGTGTCTCGCGAGGTGCTGCGAAAAGGTTCAGCGGAAGGAGAAGAATGCAGCGCGCAAATCAGAGCCCGGGTCGTTGCGGCACGGAATATCGCGATGTCGCGGCAAGAAAAAACCAATGCGGCGCTCAACGCCCGCGAAGTCAAGCGGCATTGCCGATTGTCCGATCAAGGCCATGAACTGCTCGAACAAGCCATGGATAAGTTCGGGCTGTCGCACCGCGCCTATCATCGTATTCTCAAGGTCGCAAGAACCATTGCCGATTTGGCCGGTTCCGAAACGATAGAAATTTCTCATTTGAGCGAGGCCATCGGCTACCGCAGATTGGATAGGAAAGCCGACTGAAGCCTTACTCGAAAAGGTTAATGAATGGAAAGTTGTGTTGTTTCAAAGCCTGTTAATACGGCTGATCGCTCGTATTCCGTTTGCGGCTTTAGATGTAGGGTGCGCATCGCACAACGGTGCTAGGACGCCTAGCCGAATTTGAAACCATAAAAAGGTTCGCGATGCGCTCCCTACTTGGTTATGTATCGATGAAATTACTTGCCTGTTTCAAGCCTTAGCGTAGGGAATTTTTCACGAAATAGCTGCTCGCTAGAACCCATCAGCGAACGACCTTCATCGATTTCTTTATAGCCTTCGGTGACCATGTCCCGGCCTTTTTTCAGGTCTTTTTGGGCATCTTCGATCAATTGATTACCTTTAGACACTTTGTTTTCGCCTGAAGACAACAATTTAGATCCTCTTTCCCATTCTCCGGACAAACGCGTTTGTAATTCGGATTCGGACTTAGCTGTTTCGGCGTGCTCACGCATCAAATCGGCCATCGTCGGCTCGCTAGCGCATCCCGAAAGGGCAATTGTAGAAGCAAAAGCGACCGGATAAAGAAAGCGAATTAAAAAATTCATAGGAAATCTCCTAAATTTGTCATATAGAAACAATATTATAACATTCTTATTTATATTCCCGAAAAGCAGGCACAGGCGGCAGTAATTCCCAGTTTGAGAAATTTCGCCGTGTCCAGGATGCGGGGTATACCTGTCGAGGAATGGCGTGTATTAGGGCAATGCAGGAGCAATTGCCGAGGAGTAAAAATCTGCCCCTGCCGCCGACATCCTCGCCAAGCATACCCCGCACCCATTTTTTATCCTCAAATTGGGAATTGCTGCACCGGCGGGTTAATTTCCGATGATCCTAAATTCGGCAGTTTAACTATAAAGAACATGAGGTATTTTAATAGATTACCTAAACACTCCCGCTAACCTCTTGGGTGAATGAAAGTTCTATACAAATGCATAACAAGTTATTAAATTAACTATGTTTATCAACAATTTCCAAGATATTTTGAGCGACGTAGGGTGCGCATCGCGAACCTTTCCACGGTACCGAATCGACGAGAGGTCCCGACCCAGGTGCGCGATGCGCACCCTACGGATAAAGGAATAGGTAGTCGTTTAGTGATGTCGGTTATACTCAGAAATTTAAACCAATTGGGAGATTACCGTGGAAATAATGCCGTCTTTCAAAAGCAGCGGCGGTTATCGCGCCGCGCAATATCTGATTACGATTCTGATCGTGTTGTTGGTTGGTTATTTAATGAGCCTGCTACCGGTCATGTCCCGTTTAGTGATCGCCGATCGTTTGGCCGCGACGGATTTGGTGTTGTTCGTCACGCAAATGACCGCGCTGGTCTTGTTTTATCTTTTTGCGGTCAATGCGATCGCGGCACTTCCGAAAACCGGCGGCGCGCTGTTTTTTGTCAAGGCTATCAGCGTACCGGCGGCTTTGTTGATCATTGTCATTATCGGACAAGGTGTCATTTGGCAAGTCTTGGGGCTTTTCGTCGGCGCATCCGGCAAATCGCTCTATTTCGGTATCGCGATTTTATTGATCGTTTTGATCGGTATTTGGTTGGTATGGGTTGCCTTTCAGAATGCACCCTATTTGATCGACTCGATGGAAGAAGTCAAGGAAACCCTGCCGGCGCTGCCTAGTCTCCGCACCAGTGCTTGTTCCGAATGCGGGCAATTATCATCCAGAAGCGCCAAGTTTTGCTGTCATTGCGGTCACCCGAAACACAAGGAATTCAAATGCCTGGCCTGCGGTGAAGCATTGCAGGAAGATCAAAAATTTTGCCACAACTGCGGACACTCTATCGAGACAGCGGAACAAAAAGAGCCTGACCATTCATGAGAAAGTATGGTCGGCTTTATTGTATGAAGCTGATGAGTCCACAAGCCGCAAAGATGGACGGATTACCTGCGACAACCTGCCGCGCGGCAATTCGCCACATTTTCAGCGTTTGGAAATCCCTTTAGAATCGCCGCAACTCTTAAATGTATTGCGTATACATTCTTACCTCCTAAAGGGTTTCAAGGGTTTTTTAAGCGGACATCGTGTCCGCTTTTTTTTGCCCGAAGAAAAGTCCGAAATATGAAAGGCCTTTTCGTGATGCCGCATTCGGCCGAAGCTTTAGCTATTCCAAATTCAGCTGAACGTATTTGGTTTTATCCGCTCCTTCAAAAACTCCCACAGTTCTCTCATTACAACGGCGAATTATTCCGCGATACTACACGCCAAGGTGAAGCGAACGGCGCTGCTGAAATTTGATGTACGAAAGGTATAAGCCTAAAAAGAGCAGTTGAAAGCTTCAAACTACCGTTCGCCCTGAGCCCCTTCGGCTGCGCTCAGGAGGGCCCTGTCGAAGGGTGAACGGTAGTTTGAAGCTTCACCAATCCGGTGTAAGTGTTGTAGACCCTTCATGCTTCGACTTGGCTCAGCACGAACGGTCTACAACACTTATCAACTGCTCTTTTTAGGATAAGCGATGGCATTGCCGGCCAGGCAATGCCGTTTAACCGAACGAACCGTAGGAGAACGGCGATATGAACAGACTGCCGGAAAGCGTCAACCAAAAATTCAATGAACTGTTCCCCGAAACCTTTTCGGCAAGTGCAGGGCGCAGCACCGAATCATGCCTTAACCGAATATCATTTGACTATTTTTTATGTCGAATTGACGCTGGACGGTTACCTGTTTTTGCGGCGCAAAGCCGACAGCGATGCTCGGCTGGTTTGGTTTTCGATTGCCGATGAGTTATTTTCGTTCGTGGTGGCATCCGTCGATTTGAATGGCGTTTCCAGCAAAATACCGGTCACGATCCGAAGACAATCGTTCGATACCGCGTTCGGTCATGTTGGCGAAAAATCCGAGGACTTCAAGATTTCTCTGGAATTGGCCCATAGATTGATATCGCTCACTGGAAACCAATTCTGTGTCGACAATGACCTTGCGGTAAAAACCGAGGACGCGTACAAAAAAGGGCTACACAAAGACCTGAGATTCCAAGCGCTAGGCTTGAGAAATTTGGTTCGCCGAGACGCGGGCATCGTGAAGTTTGCGGTGCGTTATCTTGGTTGATCCCTGCTCCGCAAACGCCACATTAGGTTTCGTTTCATTCCCCGCGCATCAAATCCAGCAACGCGTCGACCGACATCTTGCCGCTAATGTCCGCGCCTTCCAATAGGCTATCGGCCAAATCGCGCTTGTGGCTGTGCAGCGCGACGATCTTTTCCTCGATCGTGTTCTTCGCGATCATCCGGTAAATGGTCGCCGGCCGCTGTTGGCCCATGCGGTGCGCACGGTCCGAGGCTTGATCCTCGACCGCCGGGTTCCACCCCGGGTCCATGTGAATCACATAATCGACCACGCAAAGTCGAAAATTGCGAATTTGCCTATCGGGTTAGCTGAAAAAATAAGATTTTCCCGTGTTCGAGTCGCCTAAAAATTTTTTTTAAGCTAACTCATTGAACTTAAAAAACTACCTCTCAATCGCTCCTTTTGGTCTGCAAAAAAACCGCGAAAAACACAACATATTGATTTAAGATATAGTCATAAACACTATATGAGGGATTCGCATTGCTTGCGGATTTTCTCGCTCAAGCGCACGAAATATCAATGGTCCGGGCCTTTCCCGGATGCGATAAAGCCAAAACGTTCAACCAGACAAGGGAATCAAAGAATGACCGCAAAACTCCAAGTCGTTACGCAACACGCGACCGAAATTCCGCTGCAAAGCGCATCGCTGGACATCTGGGACAGCAAATACCGACTGAAAACCAAAGACGGCAAAGCCGTAGACGGCACGATTGACGACACCTACAAACGCGTCGCGAAAGCCCTGGCTGAAGTCGAGACCAACAAGTCTTTGCAAGAGCATTGGCACAAAGAATTTCTATGGGCATTGCGTAAAGGCGCGATTCCGGCCGGTCGCATCACATCGAATGCCGGTGCGCTGGAACACAAACCGGCAACTTCGACGATCAACTGCACCGTCTCGGGCATCATCGAAGACTCTATGGACGATATTCTAGGGAAAGTACATGAGGCAGGACTTACGCTCAAGGCGGGCTGCGGTATCGGCTATGAATTTTCGACGCTGCGCCCGAAAAACGCCTATGTGTCCGGCGCCGGCGCTTACACGTCCGGACCGCTGTCGTTCATGGACATCTACGACAAGATGTGTTTTACGGTTTCTTCCGCCGGCGGTCGCCGCGGCGCGCAAATGGCAACCTTCGACGTCGCGCACCCGGACGTCGTCGATTTCATCCGCGCCAAACGCGAAGACGGCCGCCTGCGTCAGTTCAATCTGTCGTTGCTGATCACCCGCGAGTTCGTCGAAGCGGTCAAAAACGATGCGCAATGGCCGCTGTCGTTTCCTGTCACCGAGCGCGAAGTCAAAGCCGATGCTATCGATTTGACCGATTCCGACAAAATCGTCTGGCGCGATCTACCGAACAAGAAAAGCTATGTCGTCAACGAAGCCGGCCTAGTCGCATGCCGCATCACCAAAACCATGCCGGCCCGCCGCCTGTGGGACATCATCATGTCGTCGACCTACGACTACGCCGAACCGGGCTTCATCCTGATCGATAAAGTCAACGAAATGAACAACAACTGGTTCTGCGAGAACATTCGGGCGACTAACCCATGCGTGACCGCCGATACTCGGCTCGCGACCCAATACGGACTGGTCACGATAGGCGAATTGTACCGACGCGGCTTGCCGTTGGATGTTTCCGTCGATTGCCGGTCTTTGGGACAAGACCGTCGGGGTGTTGAAGTGCGACCGGCTAAACCTGCCTTCATGACTGCAAAGCAAGCGGAAGTCTATCGTGTAGTCACCGAAGACGGCTATGAAATCAAGGCCACCGAATGGCACGATTTTTATACTGATCGCGGCAAAATCAAATTGCGCGAACTTCGCCCGGGAGATGAAATACTCGTGCAATCCGGCAAAGGGCAATTCGGTCATGAAGGCGATGAAAAGCTTGGCATGCTCCTGGGCCTGATTACCGGGGACGGTCATTTTACAAATCGCGGCAATAATCAGGAAGCCGTAATCGTGAATTTGTGGAATGAAGAAAGGGGTCTGGCTGAAACGATTACTACTTATGTCAATTCATTGATCGCACAGAGCGCTAGAACGGCTCGCCAATACCAGGTTTCTCCGGTGGCCGTGCCCGAACGCAATCATCTTTTTATTCGCTCGGTCGTGCTGGCGCGCGTACTGGAACATTACGGCTTTTCGCGGGATAGCAAACTGCGCGTACCGGAAGTCGTTTGGCGCGGTACCGAAGACTGCGTCCAAAACTATCTTCGCGCATTATTCCAAGCCGACGGCACTGTCAACATCTCAAGCAATAGCCAAAGCTGCTCGATTCGATTGGCTTCGAGTTATCCCGGATTGCTTAAAGACATACAACAATTGCTGGCAAACTTCGGCGTATTTTCGCGGATAAGACAACGGCGTCCTGCGCAAATGCGTCAATTGCCGGACGGTAAGGGCGGACATAGAGACTATCAGTGTAAAGCCGATTATGAATTGATTATCGACGGCGAATCTCGGGAAACCTTCATGCGCGAAATAGGTTTCTTACTCGACTATAAAAACGAGAAATATCGCCAGTGGGCAGCGGACAAAGCCTTGCGCAAATCACAGCGCTTTACGACACGGGTAAAAAGCATTGATTATGCTGGTCGTGAAGCGGTGTTCGATACCACGCAGCCGGATTGCAATGCCGTAATTTTTAACGGACTGGTTACAGGACAATGCGGCGAACAACCATTACCGCCCTACGGCAGTTGCCTACTCGGCTCGATCAACCTGACCCGATTCGTCGAAAAACCGTTCAGCAAAGAAGCCGGATTCGATTGGGAAGGTTTCCGCAAGACCGTGCGTATCTTCACCCGCATGCTCGACAACGTCGTCGAAATCAACGGCTTGCCGCTCCAAAAACAACGCGACGAAATCTTCGGCAAACGCCGCCACGGCATGGGTTATCTGGGATTAGGCTCGACACTGACGATGCTAGGCCTGAAATACGGCGAGGAAGAATCGCTGGCTTTTACCGAGGAAGTCACCAAAGCGCTGGCTATTGAAGGCTGGAAGGTCGGACTGGAACTCGCGAAAGAAAAAGGTCCGGCACCGATAATGGAGCAAATGTTCACGGTCACCGGCGAAATGCTGTACAAACGCCCGGAAATGCAGCAAGACGGCTACAAGGTTGGCGACAAAGTACCGGGCAAAGTGCTGCACGCAAAATACAGCCGCTACATGCAGCAACTGGCGCAAGAAGAGCCCAAACTGGTCGAAGAACTGGCCAAGACCGGTTGCCGCTTCACGCATCATAGCTCGATCGCGCCAACCGGCACGATCTCGCTGTCACTCGCGAACAACGCCAGCAACGGCATCGAACCGAGCTTCGCGCACCATTATTCGCGTAACGTCATCCGCGAAGGCAAAAAGTCCAAGGAAAAAGTCGACGTGTTCTCGTTCGAACTCTTGGCTTATCGCCACCTGGTCAATCCCGACGCGATGCCGTACAGCGACGACCCGAACGCGCAATTGCCGGATTATTTCATCGCCGCCGACGATGTCACGCCGATACAACATGTCGATATCCAGGCCGCCGCGCAAAAATGGATCGATTCGTCGATCTCGAAAACCGCCAACGTTCCGACCGACTATCCGTATGAAGACTTCAAGTCGATCTACGAATACGCCTACGACCAAGGTTTAAAAGGCTGCACGACATTCCGCTTCAACCCGGAAGTGTTCCAGGGCGTGCTGGTCAAGGAAAAGGATTTGGAAAACACCACCTACCAATTCACGCTCGAAGACGGTCATGTAGTCGAACTGAAAGGCAACGAAGAAGTCGAGTACGACGGCGAAATCCATTCCGCCGCGAATTTGTTCGATGCGCTGAAGGAAGGGTATTACGGAAAGTTTTAGCTAATCGTAGGCTGGGTTGTTAAACCCAGCAATCAAGGTATTCCAGCTGGGTATCGCTTGCGCTCAACCCAGCCTACAGATTTGAGACACTCACATGACATTACACAAAATCAACAAAAAAATCGTCAGCTACAAAGTACTGACCAAAGACAGCGCCGAAACGGCACAACCGGAAGCGGAAAAACCGTCCCCGGAATCGATGCACGAAAACATCGAACGGCCCGAAGTTCTGGTCGGCTCGACCTACAAGATCAAAACACCGCAATCCGAACATGCGCTGTACATCACGGTCAACGACATCATCCTAAACCAAGGCTCCGAGCACGAAGAACGCCGACCTTACGAAGTCTTCATCAACTCGAAAAACATGGAGCATTTCCAATGGGTGTTGGCGCTGACGCGCGTCATCTCGGCGGTGTTCCGCAAAGGCGGCGACGCCTGCTTCCTGGTCGAAGAGCTGAAAGCGGTATTCGACCCGCGCGGCGGCTACTTCAAAAAAGGCGGCGTATTCATGCCCTCGCTGGTCGCAGAAATCGGCCACGCGATCGAATCGCATCTGAAACACATCGGCATGATACAGCCCGAAGAAATGAGCGATCACCAAAAACAATTTCTCGCCGAAAAACGCCGCGAATTCGAAGCCCACCACGGCGCGGCAAACAACGGCGACGCCTTCCCGGAACAAGCCGTACTCTGCACCAAATGCAGCACCAAGGCGATGGTGCTGATGGACGGGTGTATGACTTGTTTGAATTGTGGGGAGTCGAAGTGTGGTTAAGTAGGGCGGATGCCGATTGGCGATCCGCCGGCTGGTGGGCCGCTGATGTCGTTTAGCATTCGGCTTTCGGCGGAACCGCTGGAGCGTTCCGCCTTAAGGGCTTATTTGGCAAGTTGATGTCGCATAGCTGACTGCCGTCAAGATAAAAACCGTATAACATCCGATACGGGATGATATACAGAAACCATATAATCACTCGTTAGCTTAGAGAGTAATAGGAAATAAGTATGGTCCAGGAACAATACTGGAAAGAACTTTATCAATTAAAGACACATATTGCTTTTATTGAGTTGCAACTAGAGAAGGCTGAAAGTATTGATCGGAGTATGAAAATGACTTTAGCGATAGCATCAAGTTCTAGCATCGGGGCGTGGGTTATTTGGAATCACTTGTCGTGGGTTTGGGCTGGAATTATAGCTTTTTCTCAGGTGATTTCCGCAGTTAACCCTTATCTTCCCTATAAAAGCAGAATAAAATCTTATACATCGCTTCTTCATGAATTAGAGGAGTTAATGATTCAAGCTGAGTTCAAATGGCATGCGATATCTGAGGGTGAATTAACTCCAACCGAAATCAATAAAGCCCGATTTGAGATTCGATCTGCTAAACAAAAATCATTGAAAAAAAACATACAAACTACTATACCAACAAATAACACAATGCAAGCAAAAGCTGAGCAATCGGCGTCAGAATACTTATCTAATTTCTATCCAGTATAGGGGACTTTATGTCAAACCATGACAAACCAACAACTGACCATCAACGCCTACAGCCATTAGTAGAGGAGAAAGGCCTTCAGCCGGCAAAAAATCCGCCTCCAATGCCACAAGTAAAACCGCCGGCGTCTGAAAAACCTAGCAATAAAAACTAACAAACGGCTCCACGCAGACGCCCAAACCTACGTTCTTTTTGTGGGTTTCGCTGCGCTCACTTTTCCACAAAAAGCTCTCCGGTTTGGGCGCTGGTGAGCCGGGCGTTATGACAACTAATACCTAAACCACGGAGAAAAAATGAAAACGAGGATTAAGCGTAAATAGGGTCAGGTCTTGTAATTTGCGTTAAGTCTCGCTTATGCAAGAACGTATTTGCAAAATGCAAGACCTGACCCCGTTGCTGTGCAAGACCTGACCCCGTTGCTGTGCTGGGCAGTTGCTTCAAAAGGCGGTGGTTTGCTTTTAACATCGGCTTCAATTAGCCATAAAAAGTGACCCGACCCTGAGGTATCCCCTCAAAACGCTCGTTCCCATGCTCTGCGTGGGAATGCTGCTTTAGACGCTCTGCGTCGACTGCCTCGGGCAATTGTATTAAGAAACTGTAGAGAATGTCTGGTTGCTAGGATTATCGACCTATCGGGACGCAGAGCGTCCCGGGATGCATTCCCACGCAGAGCGTAGGAACGATGATAAAAAATCAATATATCTATCAACCAATTTTCAGCCAAAAAATTGTTTTATTTAGTTATTTCGTGGGGATACCTCAGGACCCTACCCCTTTTCTGTATTGTTTTTTATTTAAAATAAGATCATAAGAAGAATAAAGTTTATGGACTCTTTTAATATTTTTGATAGTTTTAACATTTTTGATGATAAAGAAGAAGATGATGCATTAGCTATTCTAACTGATAGATTAAATAGAGTACGAGGCCATATCTCTCGAGTTGAATCTGAAAAATTTAGTGATGGTAAAAAAGGGAAATATTACCAAGAAGAAATTAGATTGCTTAAAAAGCAGGAAAAAGAACTAATTCTAGCAATAAAAAGTCAACAAGAAAAAATCAAAGAAAATGAAAAAGAACAAAAAAAATTACAAATAGAAGAATCTTCTCGCAAGATAAAAGATACATTTATTCAGCTGGAAGAAATATTGAAATCTGGAAACACTAAAAAACGCTGCATTTATAGCTATAAGTCAGTGATTGAATGTTGTAGAAAAATTTTAGAGCAATCAATTTATCCAATTAATTATAATAAAATATTTGATATAGACTATAGGTCTGATGAAAAAATACTTGTGGTTGATTATCATCTACCTGAGCCTAGCAATATACCGTCTGTTAAAGATATTAAGTATATTGCATCAAAAGACGAAGTTAAAGAAACAATTTTAACAAAAAAAGAATTGGCTGATCTTTATGATAAAGTTGTTTATCAAATTATTTTAAGAACATTACATGAGCTTTTTAGTATCGATCAATGCAATGCTATTAAATCGATTTTTTTAAATGGGTGGGTTACTTCTGTTGATAAAGCACATGGGAATGAAGTATCACGGTGTATTATATCAATACAAGCAAACAAAGATGAATTTACAGCAATTAACTTGTCGAGAGTTGATCCTAAAGCATGTTTTAAAATGCTAAAAGGAATTTGTAGTAGTCAATTGCATAGCCTTACTCCTATCGCGCCCATTTTACAAATTAATAAATCTGACAAGCGGTTTGTAAATAGTATTTGTGTCACTGAAGATATTGATAATTTGACAAATTTAGCCGCGATGGACTGGGAGGATTTTGAACATCTAATTAGAGAACTATTCGATAAAGAATTCAAAAAATATGGAGGTGAGTGTAATGTTACTAGAGCGAGTCGTGACTATGGAGTAGACGCAATTGCATTTGATCCAGACCCTATAAGAGGAGGAAAAATTGTTATTCAGGCTAAAAGATATACTAGAACTGTTGGTGTCTCTGCTGTTCGTGATTTGTATGGAACCGTGTTAAATGAAGGCGCAAATAAAGGTATTCTAGTAACAACTGCCGACTATGGTCCTGACTCTTATGAGTTTGCGAAAGGCAAGCCATTAACATTACTAAATGGTGCTAATTTATTACATATGTTGGAGAGTCATGGTCATAAAGCAATAATTGATTTAGAAGCTGCTCGATATTTGCAATCGACTATGAAATCAATTTAAACATTTAGCAGACGACAGGGCCACCCATTAGCCTCATAAGCGCCAACTTAAGACGCAATGCCTTGATTCACAGTTGAAAAATCAACAAACTACGGGGTCAGGTCTACAACAAACAGGGCAACAGGGTCAGGTCTAGTGCGACAAGCGAAGCTTGTCATTTCTTGCAGGGTGAAAGTCCCTGTCTGGAAAATTCAAAGGACTGCGCAAACAGGGTCAGTTCTCACATTAGCAAACAGGGTCAGTTCTCACATTACAACATTCGGCGTTCTGCGCTATACTCGATTCATGGCTAGACCTTTACGATTGGAATTTGCGGGCGCCCTTTACCATGTGACTTCAAGAGGAGACAGGCGCGAGGATATCTATCTGG